>NZ_JBKWZF010000036.1:0-13177 GCF_046991905.1 Finegoldia sp.
CAGAGCCTCGAACACTTGAAAAGGATATCCGTCATTATCTGGATTATGGTACAAGCTTTGAAAAAAATGCATTATCGGAAAATGAGAAAACATTGTTCTTCTGGAAAGAAGGTAAGCTCTGTGTAAAAGAAGCTACGAAGCTCGGATATAAGGTCGTGGAGGAATTTGACACAGTGAATGTAGAGTTTCCGAATAGCAAGACACGCAGAGGTCGTGTGGGTAAAAAGGTATGTCCAACATTAACGACACATCCACGCATTGCTGTTTATTATCATGGTAAATTACGGATGCTGACAGCGCTTGAACATTGGCGGCTGATGGGATTCGATGATGCAGATTACTGGCGAATAGCTGAAAATGGATTGACAGATATTCAAATATCAGCCCTTGCAGGAAACAGTATCTGTGTGCCTGTTATGGAAGCGATTTTCAAAAATCTGCCAATGATTCAGGAATATTTAAAGTAATTAGAAAAGGAGGTTATGCTGATGGAGAAAAAGAAAAGAAAGAATAAGATATCATTCAAGCTACTGCAAAAAGAAGTGGAAAGCTATGGATATAAATATTCGTTTAAGTCATTTATGATTCACATGTTAATGGCGGTCTTGTTTGTTGTAGGAGTATCTGTAGTATGTAAACTGGCACTCCCCTATATTGTCGTATTGATTATCGTGACATTGATTCTTATGCCGTTTATCATATTGGCACAATTCAGACATTTACATCATTTAGATAGATTTGAAATGGTGGTGGAATACTTGAATAACCTACTGCCAGTATTTAAGCAAACGCCGAAGATTTTATATGCTATGGAAACGGTGCTACCGATGTTGCATGGAGATATGAAAGAGTGTGTTGAAAAAGCTGTTGAGTATATCAAAACGAATACAGAGGATACTGATTTATATGTAAATGCATTTAAGATCATTGAAACTGAATTTCAAAATACACGTATCCGTACTTTGCATCAGTTAATGCTGACCATTGAAAATCAAAATTCTGTGAATTATCTGGAAACGATCGACAATGTGAATACAGATATTCAGGCGTGGATATCAAGAACATATGAGTATGAACTTGAATTAAAACGAAAGAAAACCAGACTGATGCTATTATCTGTACTTACACTTTTTATGAGTATGCTGTTCGTATTCGTATATAGTACAAGTGAAATGTTGATGGGATTTACAGATATGATTGGGTATCAGATCTTAACAGCTATCTTTATAACAGGAATCATGTTTGTAATCTGTATGTTCCAGATAAAACTTAATGGTGCATGGCTTGTCGATGATTATAGTCATAAAGGATTGAAGCAAACTATGAAATCATTGGAATATGTAAGAAAGCACGATAATAAGGTGCCTATTGCAATTATAGTATTCTCATTTATGTTAATGATTGCGGGTGGATATCTGATATATATAAGTCAGTTGATACCTGGCTTTGGCTTGTTTGGCTTCGGAATGTTATTATTGAATTTTAAGAAAGTGAAATACAAAGCACATAAAGATAGAGTAACAAAGGCTGTGAAAATCGAATTCCCTGTCTGGCTTCGTGAAATCGCATTGAACCTGCAAAGCTATACAGTGATCAATGCAATAGAAAACAGTATAGAGAATTGTGCGGACGTGATGAAACCGTACCTTACTGAATTTTTGAGTAAGGTTCAGGAAAACCCTACGGACATTGAACCTTACGATAAATTCTTCAACGGCATAGATTATCCTGATGCTGTTACTGCAATGAAGATGCTGTATAGCTTACAGGGCTTGAAAGAATCGGAAATGAATAAGCAGATCAATTCCCTAATCACTCGTAATCAGGATTTACTTGCAAAATCTGAAAAGCTGAGAAATTCTGATACTTTAAGCGGTGTAGAAGCTCTGGGATTTGTACCTGTAATACTGTTTATGATGATGCTCATGGGTAGTATGTTCCTGATGTTTGCCTATATGATGAATTACCTTAATTCTGCCATGTCTGCGGGTATGTGATTATGAAAGAAATATTGGCTGAATTCGGTGAAGTGATCATTGAAATCATTATGTTTGTTATCTTAATGACTGTGTTATTTGACATCTTAATAATAATGATGGAGTTGATTTAATTATGAAACAGATATTTGCTGAATATGGTGTAATGACACTGGAAATCGTAGGTGGTGTTATTGGG
Organism: Finegoldia sp.; assembly: GCF_046991905.1. Lineage (NCBI taxonomy): Bacteria > Bacillati > Bacillota > Tissierellia > Tissierellales > Peptoniphilaceae > Finegoldia > Finegoldia sp. Next base: position 2,176 of record NZ_JBKWZF010000036.1, read on the forward strand.
ATGTATCTTTTATTCACAACTTTCATAGGTGTAGAAAGCCCAATTTCAGCGTTTGTTACCTTGGTATTGGAGGGGCTGTTATGAAGCAGATATATATGGAATTTGGTCTGTTTATCGTAACAGTGATTTCAGGTATAGTGGGTTTGTATATGGTTATGAGTGTGTTAGATCATCAAATGATAGTAGAAAACTCTGTAGTATCCGCGGATATGATCGTGATAGGTGTAAGTACAGATTATGAGCCGCCAAACGTTAAGGAAATGGATTTTAAGGTAGAAAACGCAATCTTAAAGAAAGGCAGTGTATTCAAATGGCAGGAATACGTAAGCGTACAGGCAAGCGATGGTACTGATTTGACAAAATATGTAGTAATGGAGGGTACGGTAGATACTTCGGTGTTAGGTAAACATAAAGTAAATTATATTTTGCACTGGAATGGAAAAACGATCGGAAAATCAACTACATTCTACGTGGAGGAATAAAAGTATGAGAAATTTGTTTGATAACTTAATAAGCATTACTGGTCTGTTGATCATGATATTTGTATGCAGTGTATTTGCTTTGTCAGAGATACAGTTAATGACTGCAAGACATTTGCATACATCCATCATCAATCAGGTACAGAGCAGTTATTATGCTGTGTCAACGGCAGAGATAAACAGAGCAGTTCAGGAAAAGTTTCCGGAATGGAGTGTAGAAACACAAACACTTAATTCTGTTGCTGACAGACAGGACAAACTTGTGAAGCTGCATTACACGGTAAAGATTCCGTTATTCAATATCACCAAAAATGGTGAAATAAGCGGTTTTGCAAGATAACGAATGAGGTTATGCTTTATCCTTTAAAAGGCACAAGCGGAAAAATATATCCGCTTTTTTTCATTGTATGGAGGTAAAAAGAAATGAAAGTAATTTTTGAAGAGTACGGCTTATTGATCTTAGGTGCATTAGCAATCGTGGTTCTGGTATTTTTGATCTATCTGTTCCGTGATCCTATCGGAAGTGCAGTACAGGGACTTATTTCACAATTCAGTAATAACGTGCACATTCCATCTTTTGGCTCTTAAACAGCTGTAAGGCCACGCAATAATTACTATTTCGTGGCCTTTACTAATATCGAAAGGATGATGGAATGAAAACACATGATTTGAAAATAACACAGGAGTATTTTCTTGCGAAGTTACAAGGGATAAAGCCTTTTGAGGTACGTATAAATGATCGTGAATATGAAATAGGTGATATCCTTGTGCTGCATGAATTAAATGAAGATATGGAGTGTACAGGTAGAACGATCACGCAATCTGTAAACTATAAATTTGAAAACCCTGATTATTTACAGAAAGGATATGTGATCCTATCAGGTGAAATAATCGCGATTGAATTTTCGAAAGTATTTTGAAAATGGAAAGGAAAAAAACATGATTGAATATTTAAAAAAGCGTAAAAGTACATTGCTCAAAAAGCTGATGTTTGCTTATGTCACTGGTCTTTCTTTTATGTCAACAATGACGATCGGTCATGCTCAGGTCGGCGAATTGGTCCAGGCACCAACGAATAAGATCGGTTCGGAATTGGATACGATGATGTTGCCCGCTGCTGTTTTGCTCATTGCTATTTGTGGTGTATTGTTGATATTTCAAAAGAAAAAAGTTGCGGGCGCAGTATTTGTTGTGGGAGCTATTGGTATCTTTATCGTGAAAAATCGTAATACGATCGGCTCATTCGTAAAAGGCTTATAAAGATTGGCCATAAACAGCTAGTCTTTTAAAATAACGGTCATGAACCGTTGTTTTAAAAGGTTAGGAGGATAAAGGAAACATGAAAGAAAAGATATTTTATTGTATGCTGTTTATGGTACTGATTGCACTTGTCATTTGGGTGCTGTCACAAGGATATAGACCCCATGCGGTGATTGCAGGAGGTATAAGATGCAGTTTATAAAAACACATAAGGTATCAGCGATCATAATATGTAGTCTGATATCTTTTTTATTTCTTGGATGTATCATATATGGAGCAGATTATGATATCACGGATGTGCCAAAGGAAGTATACAAAGTTATGGAAAAAAGCAGTCTATCGTTTGGTGATATGTTTGTAGGTATCTTACGATCCATAGGATACTTTATTTACAAGTTTCTTGGTATGCTGTTGGATTTGGCGAATGATGGATTTACAACACTTGCAAATTGGGATATTTTTGAATTGAAACCAGTCAAAAATGTTAGTGTAAACATGAAACAGATACTGTATGTGTTGATACCCTTAGCGATTGCAGTGATTGCAATACTGAATGTTTTGAAGTTAAAAAGTCCATTGGAATTTTTTTATAATATAGTCATGACTGCTATTTGTATGTCTATATTTCTAACAGTGATGGGATGGGGATTTGAATTAAAGACAGCGTTACTCGGAGAGATTGATGTGATAGTCGGAAAAGATGCAAGTGATACGCTATCAGAATCCATGTATAAGAAAAATACAATAGATATACAGAAATCTATCGAAGAAAAGAAAGTGTTTAGATTATCTGATTATAAAACTTTTGATCTTGACGGCTTTGACCAAAGCCAAACGATAAGCAGTGATGTATTGAATACAAAATATGTGAATAAAGGGAATGGTCTGGAAACAAAAAAGTTATCAAATGGCATTGCAGGATTTGGTGATGAAAGATGGTATGCATATTTCACAGATTACTATGCTTTGAATTTTACATTGCTCGTGACATTCATAATAAATCTGCTTGCAATGTTCAAACTGGGATTTTTGATCGCAGAATGGCTAAAAATCAAGATAACAGGTGTACTGTTTATGATACGTGGTTATGCTGATTTAAAATACGTAGGAAAGATATACGCATCAGGAGGTAACAATCTGTTAGCTACGTGTATATTGTATTTCAGCATGATGTTTTATACAGTGATATCTCAGGCGCTTATTCAGAATACTACGTTTGATAACTGGCTGTTGACTGTGATTGTCTTGTTTGCTCTTGGTATGGGTCTTATTATAGGTGATAGCTACTTTAATGATGCCCTCGGTGTTGATGATGGAAGTAAATTTATGATGAAATCTTTATTTGCAGGGCAAAGGTTCTGGCGCATGGGTAAAGGTATAGCAAGAGGAGCAGGTGCACTGGTATCCAATGGTGCAAATATGATCGGTACAGGTGTTGAAAAACTTACAGATGGTGTATCAGCATTAGGTAACAAAGCAAGTGACATGATAGATGCATCAAGTGACCGCAGGAATGCCGAATACAATGAAATGTTTGCTAATGAAATGAAAGATTTTACGGATAATTATGATCCGAATGATGTTACGAAGCTCTTAGGTAATGATGATACAAGTGATGGACGATTGCATCCTGTAGAAAATGCGAAGTTTGTTGGTGATGAAGATGGAAATATATCTGTTAAATCAAATAGACCGGAACAGTTTTATGCGCGTCAGAGAGAACAGCAGGAAGCAAATAAACTGAATCAGAAACCGGATCATATGGAAGAATTTAAAAAGGATTTGGAAAAAGAACAGGAACATCCATCAAATGAGCATACAGAGAATGTTTCCAATCACTCAAAAAATGATAAAGGTATGAGTGGAATAAAAGATGCTATTATCGGAAATAATAATACTGTAAATGGTTATACAGGTGGCAATGTGATTGGTGATAATAATGTGATCAATGGCGAATTATATGAACATGGAGAGGATTATGAACCTGATCATGATTCTGGATTATTTAATGAATCATTTGATGAAACATTGAATAATGTATTTAATCAGGCAGAAAAGTCAGGAAGTTATAAAATGGAATTTGAAGGTAAATCAGCTACTATACCAATGGATGTAGCAAATGAAATAAATGATGTTTATACTTTTGGCGATGTTCTGGAAAAGTATAATAGAGATAATAGCTATACTCGCCGTGATGTCGCTGAAATGTACGGACAGTTTAGCAATGCAAAAACTCAATATGCAGAAATGAGGAATAGTGTTGATGAATTTGCAGATATTTTAAAAGATCTTGAAGATTTACCGGATATTGATTTATCAGCTGAAGCACAGAAATTCAGTGCTGAACGGCAGGAAGAACACCGTAAGAAATATAAGTCATATGGGAACAGGAGGAAAAAGTAAATGCCATTTGTAAATAAACCAAAATGTAAAATGTGTAGACTATATACACATGAACATATTAACCGTTACTGGGTAAAATGTGATAAACAGTGTAAATTTTATACAAACACTTTTAGATATAAAGTAAAAAGAGAGGATTTCGAACATGGCGCTCATACCAAAAGATAGCAAAACTAATGGGATGCAGGATAATGGCATCGGACTGGAAATAGCAATTATAATATTTCTGGTTTACATGATATTTGATACATTCTTAGGTAAGTATATATCGTCAAGTTTGAACTGGGTATTCGGCATACTCGTTGTATTTGTGATTGGATATATGATCATACCGAATAATAAAAACAAAGGTAAGAACGGTTATCAGAGGATAGCCGTTTTTATTAAGTTTGAAATCAATAAATTTTTGGAATGGAGGTCGAAACACGTATGGAAATAAAAAAGCTTCGGAACAAGACAAACGAAGAAAATGAATATCTGCCAGTAAAACAAAGATTGTGGATCGTGTTCAGGGATTTCAAGGCAATATGGAAATACAAAGCATCTGTATTTCGTAAAGCTGAAAATAAACATCGTGATTATTTGAAAAAGCAGTCTGTGGATAACAGTGGTGTGATCAATTATCAGGATAAGTATTTTGTGACCCGTGGTGAAAAACGGTATAAAATCTTCAAACTGCATTTTAAAGAGCCGAATGGGATGGAAAAAGAAACTGATATCTTTAACAAAAAAGGTCTGACACAGATTCAGGATATCTTGACAGAAGATTATGCAATCCTGTTTCCACAGGAAAGTAAATATAACTTACAGGATAACATTGATTTCTATGAAAATATTCTAAGCAGAGAAACTTCTCCATCTCGTAGAAGAACCATAGAAGAAAATCTGAAACTTATGAAGTTTTACAATGAAGTAAAGTATGTGACCATCGTCATGATGATACAGGAATCAGATATCAACAAATTTATAAAAACAGCCGAACAGATCATGAACGTACATGAATGTGATTATGATGAATCTATGCATCTTCTGGAAATGCTGAATAATGAAATCATTTAAGGAGGTAAGCTATGCGAGAACAGATAAGGAAAATAAAGATAGACCATACAAACTATGAAATGCTGAAAAAGATTTGCGCACATGGTAATCTATCTTTTCACGAGAATTATTTTTTAAACGGGAACAAGTATTTTACCTGTTTACAGATATTTGATTTTCCGGAAGAAAGCTATATGGGATTCGTTAATCAGTTAATCGGAAATAAAAATGTATTTGTCAAGGTGGATGTATCATCTGTTAATCAAATGGACTATGATGTACGTATCGAACGTGCAATCAAAAAGCAGGACGGTGATCTGGATGAAACCAAGAAATATACAAAGGCACGGAAAGCAAGTAAGAACAAGAATCAGCTTTTACAGTTTGATAGTTATATAGATAAATCGAAAGAAACTGTAAAAATGATGACATTGCGTGTTTATGTATTTGGCAATACAAAAGAAGAATTGGACGAAAATCTATTATTCGTGGAGAATCAGCTTAGCAGGATGAAGATGCGGGGATATGTGCAGCTTAATGATATGGATTCCGATTATAAAGCGCTGACTTCTTTTGATAACCCTGTAAAGAAGATGGTTGCTTCCTCCACCGTGAGCGATATGATGATGCGTTCTGAAATAAATCATATTGACAAGAATTGCGTACTGATCGGAAGAACAGGAAACGGTCTGCTTGCTCCTAATCCATTTTTATTTGATTATACGAGTTACGGTAAAGTGTTTATGTCTAAAACAGGTGGCGGTAAGTCTGCACTTGTAAAACGTATGATCGAGGGTATGGAGGTACGTGGTAATCATATTCAATATATTTTTGATATTCACAATGAGTACCGTGATTATTGTCGGATGCTGAATATTCCGATTGCATCCATAAATGAAAACACGTATGTTAATTTCCTGCAAATGTTTTATACGGAAAGTTCAAACGGTGTCATAAACAAGCTGGATATAACAAATAAATTGGATAGCGTTGTGACTACCTTTGTATCATTTAAAAAATTAGATGCTAAAGCTGATAAAACAGTGATCATGCAGTTTAAACGCAGTATCAGAAATTTTTATGATGAATACCTTGGAAAGAATATCAATGATTTAAAAAATGAGGATTGGTTCGTGCTCTCCGATGTATACGAAAAACTAAAGGATGATATCAAGGGAGAGCTATTCAGAGGTATAGAACAATCTGATATTTATGTGTTGGAATTATGCATGGAAACCATGATAAAAGATTATGGTATGCTTTTCAATGAACAAACAAATATTGAATTTGATCTTACCAGAAGCTTATGTTTTGACTTTTCATTCTTACAAAACAATAGTGATAAGATCGTAAAGGCAAGTTACATGGAAATGTTTTTAAATTATGTAAGTTATGGCTTTTATCTCAATAAGATACACAATGAGAATGTGATGAAAGAAAAAGGTATCAAGATATATCAGTTGAGCGAACCGTTATATACCTGTGATTGCCTTGTTGATGAGTTTATGGAATGTGCAGTATCTCGCTCATTCTTGGAACGTTGCCGTTCTCTGGTAGTCTATGCACGTAAAGCTTTCAGTGGATTCAGTTATGTTATTCATGCTACAAAAGACTTTGAAAAAGGGATGCGTTATAATGGTGACCTTTTAACAGAATTGTTTGAATTGTCAGTGCATAAGTATATCGGTGAGGTTGGAGGGTCTTCCCTTTCAGCACTTGGCGAATTGATTCCATCCTTAACAGATAATGACCTGTTGAAAATCAGTAGGCAGAAAAAGAACACAGACGGTTCCCGTGAGTTTATGGCAATATTGAATGACAATATAAAGATACCGTTTACCAGTCTGGTGACACCATTTCAGCGTAGTTATTATGGTGGTGGTGCGTAATGAAAAAGATTCTTCTGCTATCATTGCTCGTCCCTATACTTATATTCATATGTATATTTGGACTACTACAGCAGATTGGTAACATATTCGCAAATGAAGATTCTCAGACAACGGTGGTAAAAACTTGCAAGTATGACTGGCAAACGAAGTTTGAGGATGAAGAAATAGAGAAGATGCGTAAAACTGCAGAACAGTATCTAATAGATAAAAAGTATGTAAATGCCGTTCTTGGCATCTATAGTATGGATAAAAAGCAGGATGTGGCAGAGATAGGAAAGAAGATCAACAAGCTTATTGAATATGCCATGGAAAAGAAAATGGACTATGATGTAATGACCTATATACAAGCATACAAGTTTACAGCTGATTATTTTGATTACTTAAGAAACAATAACATGGAGCATTCAGTGGCTACAGCGAAGACCTATCAGGAATTAGATAGGAATAAAGATAAATACAAGGAAAATGATTATCAGTTTGCACAGCTTGCTCTGGTATCCATGTCTGCTGATTGCCAGATGGGACAAGGTGGCTTACCTCTTGATAAAAACACATATTCCGTTACAAGTGGCTTCCCCTATCGTTCAGATGGCTCATTTCATGCGGGGCTGGATTTAGGTGTGAAATATGGATCAAGAACATATGCAATAGAAGATGGTGAGGTAATGATTGCAGGAACTGGATGCCCTCCTGATGGTGGATATTTTGGTAATCAATGCGGTATGGATGATATGTACGGTGCAGGAAATTACGTGTTGTATAAAGTGCAGAAAGGCATGGACACCATATATATATTACAGTGCCATTTATCAGAGGTCAGGGTGAAAAAAGGTGAAAAGATCACACAGGGTCAGCTGATCGGTCTGTCAGGTAACAGCGGAAACAGCTCAGGTGCTCATTTACATTTAGAGATACACAAGAATGTCGTTGCTATAGGTGCAGACAAAAATCTGGTAAATCCATGTGAATATATCAAAGGACTTTGTGAGGTGAAGAAGGAATGATAAAACAAGGAAATATGTTTCAGAACGATATCACAGAACTTACAGCAATAGAGCGATGTGAACTGGAAATGAAACGTAGAAATGAAGTGTTGTCTTATCTTGGTATACCACAGGAAGAGAATAAGCGTAAGAAAAAGCTTAGGCCTGTGCCGATTACAAAGGATAAATATGTGCGTACTTACAGCGGTATCTTTCAGGCTGACTATATTATGGATAGATTCGTGATCGTAAGAAATCTGAAAACTGGTTATGCACTCAATGTTACATATCATCAAATAATAAATGTAGCCGCTGAACCGTATGACCTGTTACGGGAAAACGATCTGATCAATGTTAAAGTAGGCTGTGTGATTCGTGAATGTGAGATATACAAGGTTTTTTATACAAAGGATAAGCGTATAAAGTTTTTGGTCATGGATACGGCTGACGGCGAAGTAACTACGATAGATAAAGCAGATATATACAGCATTAAATATATAATGACCAAGGAGAGGAACAATGAAGAAACTGAAACTGAATGTGAACAGCAAGTATATTGTGCTGAGAGACGGCTATAACAAGCCTTTGATCATAGGGAGCATCATAGCAATAGCTTTTACGATAATACTTGCCACAAGCAAATTATGGATGCCTGATGATAGAGAGATCATGAGTTATGACAGTACAGTAATGACCTTTTCCATGCGGGAAATAACGAAGCCTGAAAGGGTCATTTACGATAAAGAAAAAGGCATTTTGGAAATGGAGCTGACAGAAAGCCATTTATCAGATGATAAAAAATTTGATGTGAATTATTACTGTACATCCCCTGATTATAACAGGAAATTACCTATTGAGATCATTAAGGGCGATTTATCAAAATCCGGAGATAGTCAGGTGATAGAAAATCGTAAGGTATTACTACAGATACGAGTGCCTGAGGATTGGTGGTACATCACTGTAAATGTAGAGCAGAAAGATAATATCACGATACCGTTTAATATTGATTACAGGAGTGTACAGGCATCTGTGATTGAATATAAAGGCAAAGACTTTTTAACCTCCTTAGACAGTCAGAAAAGCGATCTGACAAAGAAAAAGAAGGGACAGGAAGTAAAACACGAAGAACTGCAAAAGCTTACAGAAGAAATAAAACAGTTGAATACTGCCCTGTCAAAAGCAAAGGGAGATGAAAAGAAAAAGCTTACTGCTGATCTGGTTAAGAAAAAAGAAAACGCTGAAAAACTGCAAAAAGAATATGACCTACAGCAAAAGGATATATAGGCAGTAGAAACGCTTTTAAAGAAGTATGGAGGGTGATGTATGTATAAACGTGTAACAATGTTTTCAGTGCCAAACTGGGTGTACTGGATGGTGCACATACCGTCAATGGGCATTCGCTATCCTATCTACAAGCTTTTGCATAAGGATTTCAATACTTATAAGGAACAACTGCGTATCGTCAACGAGTTGCGCTGTGCCTGTGAGAATTACGGTGACAAGGACAAAGATGGTAACTGGAACATAAAGGCATGGTATAAGAGTAGTCCTCGCTCCATTGCTGTGAAAGTACGTTTTATGAAAAAAGCTACGGATAATGTGTATGATAACTATCGCAAGCAGATAGAAAACTATACGTATAGTACCACTCCATACGCATTCCGTGACGGTTGTGGGGTCTTTAACATCATACTGGACTTCCCACCTATCATGCAGTTTAAAGCGAGCAGGACGAGTGTATCCGTAGGTACAGACTATCAGGGGATATTTAACTGGGACTACTCTAAACATCCCCATGCCCTCATATAGGTGAAACTGGACAAGGGAAAACAACTTTTGTATATTACCTGATCAATGGTTTATTGAGTGCCAGTGTATCCGTATGGATGATCGACGGTAAATGCATTGATTACAACCAGTATACAAAGGCATTTAGTAATTACCTGCCCTACACAGGGGCAAACTATGAAACTGTTCTTGACACCATCAAAAGGTTTAAAACAGCTATGCAGGAACGTATCATGGAAATGCGAAAAAAACCATAAATAATTACAAACAGGATAAAAATATGAATCCTGTTTTTTTGATAGTGGACGAATATCAGGTGATTGCGGGAGCATTGGATAAAAAACAAAGAACAGCACTATCAGAGGAAATAGGTACGATAGTACGGCTAGGTCGTGCCGCTGGATATATCTTGGTGATCACGATGCAGACCGCCCACAGTGACTACATCCCTACAGCTGTACGTGATAACTTTGAGTTTAAACTCGTCATGGGGACAGCATCTAAAACAGCATATCAAATGATTTTCGATGATACCGATATCAAGGGGCTTACTGTAGGCAAAGGACGGTTAAAGCTGGGTAACGATTACCATGTGCTTTCTATTCCCCTGTGCGACGGTATCGAAAGTGCGTACTTAAGTACAGCTGATCCAGGTAGTACCACGGTGTAGTTAGCATAGCGACGCTGTGCCCTCAGGCAAAAGCGGAGCGTTCGCTATGCACGGCGAAGCCGTGCTACTTCCCTTGTCAAAGATATAGCGAACTTTAGTCGGAAAATGAAGATGGAGGAGAACACGACATGATAAAAGAATTTAGCCACAAGATAATCGCATCTGGTGATGAAACAGAAGTCTATGAGTACGAAGAAAGACAACGCAAGAAATTGGGAACAGACGATAAACCAGTTGCATCTGATGATTTTGAGACTGAACCGCAGGAACAGGATTTAAAATCAGAGGATGTCACGTTGACAGATGAGAGTGATGGAGGTCGCAGGATGTCGGATATCGCAAAGATAAAGCAAAAAATCAGACGGCTTGTAAATGCCAATGTGGGACAGTGGCCGCACAAAGATAAATTCTTGACGCTGACCTTTGCGGACAAAGAAGACGGTACAGAGTGGACGCGGGACGATTTGGTTCTGGCATTTAGGCGCTTTAAAG
>NZ_JBKWZF010000037.1:0-13107 GCF_046991905.1 Finegoldia sp.
TCCCGTCGCATTGGAAAGATACAAGCTAATAGTCCAGACAAAGTTGGTAATACAGTAAAGCCCGTATTGCACCGATTTTCCGATACCGTCCAGCCAATTCCACGGAAGCCACGACCAGCTATTATCTACATAGAAGTCTAGCTGATAGTTTGACAGCGGATATTTTGAGTAAAGGTTTTCTGCATTTATTGTGTCGTCCACAAGTCCCGTCGCATGAGCTACCGTCCCCAAGAGTGAAAGCAGGATAAGGGTAAGTCCCATGACGAACAGAGCCATTTTGAGAAAGTGAAATATCTTTTTTCTTGTGAACGCACCTTTTATCCTTTCTTTCATTACTCCACCTCATTTCTGCTGATTGGCGGTCTGGTATCAAAGGCGGTCAGTAATTCTTCAAAGACGGGGTGTACTTGAATGACACCGACACGCCCACGCAAATCTTGAAATAGGCATTGTCCGTTTTCTAAATCACGAAGTCGCTTCTGGTTGTTCTCGTCCTCTTTATCCAGTCCGAAAAATTCCAATGTCTGCTTAATTTCTTCAATAGCGGTACTGCGAAATGCGAATTTTAAACCGATATTGTTTTTCAGACTTTCCTTTGATACGTCCGTTGCACTCTGGGTAACAAAGTAAACACCTGCGTTCATAGCACGTCCAGCACGCACCAGCTTATTTGACAGCGTTTCGCCTTGTGCTACATTGAGGAACGCCCACGCTTCATCTAAATCCACAATCTTAAAAATGCTTCTGTCCGAGTGGATAAAGTCTAAGGCAAAGGTAGAAATGACAATCAGCATTGATACGGATAACAGCTCAATGGTTGTGTATTCCTCAAAGGTCGTGTCCTTGTCGGGTAATACCAAATCCGCTACTTGAATGATGTTGAGCTGGTTTTCCAGACTGATAGCATTTTCCACCGTACCGTCAGAGAACAGAAGATGTGCAAAGTCGTAATCTGTGAAGCTGTCGATATGGTCGGCAATGTTACGGGCGATTGGTGTATCTTCTTTTCTCAATTCCTTAATAACGTGCAATAGCCCTCTCTGGTCGCTCTGAACGACGGAGCGAACCGCTTTACGAAGTACGGGAAATTTTTCACCGTCCCTTGACGAAATACCCGTAAGGAATGTGAGTATGTCGATTGCCAGACTTTCAGCGTCCTTGACATCACGCATAATCACAAACGGGTCAAGAAGTCCTGCATTTTCCTTTTCACTGGTAAGGTTTACGACATTGATTTCATGTGCAATTTCTGGCAGGGTATTCTTCCAATTTCCACGCTCGCTCTTAGGGTCTAAGATGACTGCTTGACCGCCAAAGAGAACAGAATAGTACACAAGTAAGTTGTTACAGAATGACTTGCCACCGCCAAGACTTCCTACAAAGGCAGAAGCTAAAGCATTGGTAACAGTCCCTTTAATTCCTTGACTTGCAATCGACGGCTGTAAGTACACGTTTCTTCCCGTATCAACGGAATAGCCGATATAGATACCCGTGTTTTCGCCTAACTGCTGTGTCGCTCCAAATCCAAGACTAGCCAAGAAGTCGGACTTTACATACTGCACATAGTCATTGATGTATCGCTTGCTGGCAGGGAGAAATTCAGAGTGAAGTCCAAGCATATCGCCAGCAGGACGCACCAGTTTTACGTTCAAATCGTCGTAGAAGTCCTTGACTTCATCACAACGGCGTTTCAGCTCGTCCAAGTCGGGAGCAGATACACGGATAACATAAGAGAGCTTGTACATACTTTCTTTACTTTGGTCTAAATCTGTTTCCAGCTCATCCACGCTGTCTAATGCGTCCACCACATTGGAGCTTGTTTCACTTCCAGACTGAAAAGCGTGATTGTCTAAATCTTTCAGCTCCTTTTTCTTGTTACGGACAACGGAAAGTGCCTTGCGGTTTTCTACAATTTCTACATTCATGGACGTATCGACGGGAAAGATAAACTGCTGTTGCTGGAAATAGAAGATTTCACTTGACGGAAAATCCAGCTCACCGACAATCGCATTGACGGTAAAATACGTTACATAACTTTCGCTGTCCTCATGTTCCAGACGTAAGTATCGCTGGCTTTCTTCAATCAGACAACGGATAGGTCGGATAAGGTCGTAATACTTGATAAGGGTTTCCTTTTTCAGCTTCTTTTTAGGTAAGCTGTATTCGTAGTCCTCATAAGCGACACCGTCCCTGCCGTAAAGGTGTTCCATGAGATACCCGAAGTCGTTTTTATCCAAACGTCGCACCTTGAAGCGTCGGCTGATTTTGTTTTCCAACAACTTTTCCATTTTCATATAGCGGTTGATTTCATCAGTCGGCATGGAAACAAAGTCATTCATCAGCGTGTGATTGACCTCATTTAGAAATTCCTTGACCGTCATAAATAAGGATTTCTTCATGTTCTTTAGATTGACTTCCTGCTCCGTTACCATGAGCTTAAAACCTAAGAAGAAACGGTAGTCCACTTGATTGTCGCCAATCATAGATACAAGGGCTTCTGTCTGCTCGTCAATCTTTTGTATCGCCACATCACGAAGCCTGCCAGACACCAGTTTTTTTGACTGTTCTTGAATACTTCTTACAGAACTTTCCGTTGCAATCTGTAACGCATGGATTTTACCCTCACGGGACTGTGCGATAAGCTGTCGGAAGCTGTCATGCACGATATATTTCTGTTCAGCCGACAAAAAGCTGTAATTGTACGGTATCAGCTCATAATAGGCGAACACCTCATTGTCCTTGTTCCAGACAAGGTTATTGTCGATATATTTAATCGGGAACATAAGTCACACTCCTAACTGCCGTGATAGTTTCATTTAGCTTCTGCTCATGCAGTTTTACGGCTTTTCCTGCATAAATGATTTTGGGTCGGACAGCATACGTCAGCATGGACTTTAGGAAGCTGTAAGGCTTCTTGCCGTCAAAGGTTTTCTGGCTCATAAACCATGTGAGAGCAACGGGAATACCGAAGTATTTTAAAAACGCTCCCTCAATCATGGAAAGCGGTGGCAGGTCGCCAAGAAGAATGATGATAAATTCTGTAATGACAAACCATGTAATCTGGGTAAAGGTAACGGGAAAGGGCAGGTTAAAGTCATTGATTGCATACAAGACTTTTTCCACGTTCCAGATACCCGTGTAGCTTTTAATTTTCTTCATACTTTCAGAAAAACTCCTTTCTTTGAAATGGAAAAGGACAGCCGTTTTCAGACTGTCCCTAAATAGAAATGAGCTGTCAGAAGCAACAATACTTGTCGCTGATCTTCCAGCTCTAATATGGTATTTCACACATACCGCTACTTGTTTCAATAAATGTTCCCTCAATGGATAAATCACGTCCGTAGGCTTCATAGTCGATATAATTTTGTAACTGCGGTGGAATTTCCCCCAACATCTGCAATTCATCAATATAGTAGTAAGCAACGTCCGTCATAGTTTCACAATCGGGATAATGATAAATCTCGTCGGTGTGTTCTGCTAATTCTTCCAGACTTCCATAATGAGAGATAAACTCGTCCAGGCTGTCTACGATATAGTCAGGAAAGTCCTCTAGCATATCATAGATATTGTTTAATTCCTCAATGGAAATGTATTCCGATACTTCCATAGGGAAGTTTTCAGTATCATGGACGGCGTATTCTTCATACTCGGCATTTAAACCGATACGCTCTGCGATTTCTTCCTCATTCAAGGGGAAACGAAACCAATCGCCTACCAGATAACCCTCATTGTATTTTCCAAGATTAGCGATATACACCGCCATATCTTCAATCATAAAACACCACCTCGCTTTTACGGTATTTCATAAATACCGTGTTCCGTTTCCAGAAAGCGTCCGTTATCATCAAGATACTGTCCGTAGGCTTCAAAGTCAAAGTAACGGGCAAGACGTTCTTCAATGGAAGCAAAGGCAGGGTCATTATCCAGCAAATGACGGGCAACGTCGGTCATGTTCTTACACCATGAATAATGAATAATATCGTTTCTATGCTGGTGCAATTCGTCCAGATTAGTAAAATAACACATCAGCTCGTCGTAATCTTCCTTTAAATCCGCTGGCAGACTTTCATAAGTGCGGTACATATCATTCAATCGTTCAATGGTCGTATCTTCGCCCACATCATCAGCAAAGGGCAGTTCTTTTTCCAGAATACGATAGTCCTCGCTTTCTGCGTCCACGCCTAATCGTTCCTGCAATTCTTCTTCATCAATCGGCAAGAGAAACCAAGCAGAACGGATTTCATCATTTATCGGTTGTTTCGTTTCCAGCAATACTCGTAATTCCAGCATAGGTTATCACGTCCTTTCATTTTTTGTTTGCATATCCTAAAAAAAATCTTTCAATCTATCATTCCAATCTTAAACTTAGATATGAAAAAAGCGATAACCTTTTTCAGATTACCGCTTGTATGTGGGTATGAAGTTGTAAAATTGAAAATTGACAGTCTAACAAACCGGAATTTATCGAACTTAACTATTCTGTCGCTATGAAGCCGACTTACGCACAGTAACCTCTGCACAGACCAACCTAGCTATATGCTCCGCTGTTTCGTTTGTCAGTAGGAAGAACATTCCGTCATTACGGCATTTTTTATGTGTATCGCCATTTAATGTATAAACAAAACCTTTAACACAGGTATCGCTACAAGCAGTAGGGTCAATAAGTCTCTTACAGTCACGAGAAGTAGTCATTTTCTTTTGCATTTCAGCAGGCAGAGAAGCGATTATATCCTCATACTTGCCAGCATTGTCTCCGTAAATACGTGCCAAAACCCCCGACTTCCGAAACACCCAATTCATTACAGTTTTCTTCTCTAGTTGGTATGAAGCAGCATAACCGCTCTTTGCTTCCTTGATTACAAGGTCACAGCCTTGTTCAATAAGTTTGTTATTAAGTTTCTCGACAAATGCTTGATATTCTGGTGCAACTGCCGATAGAAACTCTTTGAACGAACCCTTTTCTTTTGCCATTACCTTTTCCCTCCATAAAATTCTAATTTCTCTGTTTCTTCGTACCCACATTATATCATTTCTAAATTGTCATAACAATGAAATTCGCTACGCTCCAATAATCTTATTGAACAGCTCTAACAATACGTCTTTGACACCGCCAGCATTAAATACCAATCCAACAGCGACAAGGGCAACCACCAAGAAGCCGATGAGCTTTGAAAACTCACGCTTAAACCCTAAGTAGATACCAATTACCACGATAGCCATAAGCACAAGTGATTGTGCGTTGCTTAAAAACCATGTGTATAAATTTTGTCCGAAATTCATTTATTTGTCCTCACTTTCTTTTAATCGTTCCATTTCTTTGTCTGCTTCTTTTCCTGCCTGCATTAAACACATCAGTATTACGCCCAGCCCCATGCCAAGCGTAAGGAAAAGAAAATCAAATAGTATTCGTTCCATGTTTCCATGCTCCTTTACTTTACTATCACTTCCTCTGGGGAAGCGGTCTGTTGTGCAATTATCTGTTCGTGTTTCTCTGTCAGCTTTGTATGCTTTCTTATTTCTTTGAGATAATCGACACCCGTTTTCTTTGCGATTTCTTCCAGCATTTTAAGCGTCGGGTCTACCTGTCTTTCCACCCACCTTAATGTACGCTCCAGCGTATAAGGTTCTGGCTGTGAAGTTAATTTCAAAGGTGGTCGTCCCTCGCCAATGAACCAAGCCCAGCGTGCATTGGTTTTCCATTCGCTTTTTCGTTTATCTGGTTCTTTATCAGCAAAACGGATATAACGGTTGATAATCGAAAATGCCGTCCTTTCTGCGTCGTAATAAGTCAGCAAATCTCGGACGGCATAATAAGCACGTTCATCTTTCAAGCGGATTTCAAATCGGTTCTTTATCGGGACTTCCTCAATCGGTATTCCCAGCTTTGCGTACTGCTCATAATTCTTTTCATACACACAGAAGTAAACCTCTGATTTCAAAGAACCGATATACAGCGTATGTCCCATGCCTACCTTGTCAGCTTCGTTGTGCTTTACCAGCTCGCCAGAAGCGTAAGACTTAAAGGAACGGAACACAGAAACACATTCCTCACTTGTGCATCTAGCGGTCAGATCTGGAATATCCAGTATGCCCGCTTTATCATTGATTGCCAAATCAAGACGTTTCATCACACCGCCCTCAATGAGTACGTCCATGAAGAAGTCATACCAGCTTCGCTCTTGTGCCAGCAGGTAGCTTTCAAATTGGCGACAGCCTTTGCCTTTGAGTTCTAAAAGTACGCCTTTTTCTTCATCTTGTGAAGTGTAAACAAACACGTCCCCGATATAGTAATGCTCGGTGTATTTGTAGTGCCCGTAATCTTCATGGAGCATATAGTCGATATTCAGTTTCAGAATATTCTTGATAACGTGCTTAATATCCATTGTGGGAAAACGGATACGCACATAATCGAACAGCAGGAACAGCGGTTCGTCGGGATTGAATTTTTCAACAGCTTCTAACAGCTTTGTTTTCATATCCTCGGTAAGTGCCACCGTTCCAGCTTCGATACGGTTTAAATGTTCACGGCTGATACCAGCCATGAGTGCAAGTCTTGTCTGCGATACGCCGTAATCGCTACGTTTCGCTTTCAAGACGGTTAAAAAATCATTATCTTTCAGTTACGATACCCCCAATCTATGAAATTGTGATATTTTAAGGCTCATATCACAAAAGACTGAAACTTGTAAAAAGCCTTATGCCATGCGGACTTCCAAGACTTTTTATACCAGTTTCCAATGTATTTGTGCCCCTCTGTTAGATACTGAGGGGCTTGTATCTGCTGGCGTGGCTACCGCCACACCAGCAACGGCTAGTCCGTGCCGTCGCCTTTCGCTTCGCACGTCGCCGTCCCGTCCTGCCTTGCTTGTGCAAGAGAGCCGATAGTCTGCAAAAAATCATGTCCTTTCGGGACTAAAGGCGTGTAAAATTCACTGATAACGCTTGTTCCCACATCACAATAGCCACGCCCCTTGATACGCTTCTGGAAAAACTGCTTTTTCACATCTGAACCAAACAGCATACCGTAACCTAATTCGCTGATACGCCCAAGTCCCACACGGAAATTGAAGTTATCTCTGATACCGTCCGAGAAATACTTTGCGTCTGGACGCTGGCAGGCAACAATAAGGAAATAACCTGCTTGTCGCCCTAACATAACGATTTTCTTTAACTGGCTAAGTAAGCTCACGCTTTCTTTTGTCCCCAGCATTTCAAAAAACGCCACATATTCATCAAAGATAAGAAAGCAGGGTGGCAGTCCCAGATAGGCGTAGTTTTCGCCCGTCTTATAGTTCGGGTGTCGCTTCATTTCCTCGCTTCGCTGTACCATGCCCTCATAAAAGGCATTGACGCAATCAATCATTTCTTCTTTGGTGTGATACACATTTCCCATAACTGTCCCCAAGTCTGCTAAGTCCGCATTTTTCGGGTCTAAGACGTAAAGGACAGCGTTGGTATGCAGTAGGGCTTCAATGAGCGTCAGCAGAAAATAAGTTTTACCGCCACCCGTCCCACCAGCGATAAGAGCGTGAGGGAGTGCGTCATATTCCCAGACAAGATTTTTCATCAGCCTAAGACTGCCGTTTTCTGCCCGTACTTCATCAATGGTAATACGGTTCGCTATCATATCATAAAGCAGGGTATATTCGATATAGCCGTCGTGCAGGGTCTTGTCGGTCAGTTCACAATACAAGCCACTTTCCAATTTATCCTCTAACCGTAAAAGCTGGTCTTGATATTTTCCCAGCGTGATTTCACAGCGGATATGAAGCAGTCCCTTTTCCATTTGATAATAAATCTTTGGAAACCAGACGATTTTTTCCCTTGATCTGCTTTGCAGGTCAGTAAAAAAACCGCTGTCCTTTTGCGTTTCTGCTTCATACCACTTATTCTCTAATACCATGCGTGCCAGCTTTTGACGGTGCAGTAACTTCTTGAAGCTGTCGTAAAAGAAGTGGTAATACAGAAAAGCGACAAGTACACATATACCCGTCGCTATCAATATGGTTATAAAGTTGTAGGCTGTAAGGGAAAAGCTGTTCTCTAATAAGCTGAAATGCTCCCAATCGGTACGCATGAGCTGTCCCATGTTCAAGAGCAATAGTACCGCTAGGAATAAAAATAGAAACGTACCTGCATAAAAGCGATATACAAGGTTCTTATCGCTGGCTCTGATACGGTGTCCTTTATTTAAAATCATGTGCATAAATCAATCACTCCTTTCTGGGTACGAAAAAAGCAGGCAATCCTAAGACTAACTGCTTTGTGTATATGGATATGAAATTGTTAAACTGGAAGTTACAAATCATTTTTTCTTAATAAGTTTCAACTTTATATTTCTTTTGTCGGCAATCTTTTGAAACACCTCTACCACATACAAACATTGTGTCTTAAATGGTAGTGAGGACAATCCATCATTTAATTGTATTTGTTTTATGGCTTCTTGTATTTCTGAAAGTTCTAATAAATTGACTGCCACACAAAAGAAATTTTTCCTACGTCCATCATTATAGTTAGAAAGCAAGTAGGAAAGAATTTTTATTTTTTCCTGCTGTTCAAGATTATATTGCTCAATGCCTATGTTTTTCGCTCTTTCTAAATCTGCTTTTCGCCGTTTATGCGTGATGAAAGAATCATAATCATCTATGTGTTGATATTTTTCGCATGGATATTGTCTGCATTCATAGCAATATTCAATCTTTCCATGTTCAAGACTACATTTCGCAATTCTGCATGATTGATTACCATTGCCACAACCGCCACAGTAATTTCCCAAAAGCATAGGGCATAGTCCACAATTCAATCCGCAAAGAGAAAATAATTGGTTTTTGCGTTCAAATCCTTTCATAGTATTAGTCTCCTAACTTCAAATTTATCTTTGTATTTATTGACTTTTACAAACTGAAATTTTGTTATTTCATTTTTTCTTGACACTCGCTACATTCTTTATCGTGAATAGAAATAATGCCACCGCATTTAGGACAAGTATATTTTATTTTCTGCTGTTCCATGAAATGTTCCAAACCATGTCCTTGAACAAAACGGCTATTTTCTATAAGACTTGCTTGATACCGTTTGTTATAGCTTTTTTCAAGATTTTTAATCAACTTACATGGATATTCATCACATTCAAAACAATAGGATAACGATTTTCCTTTGATGCAATCCTTTATTTTGCATTTACGACAATGTTCTGGTTTCCCTTTATCACTATTCAAGCACCCAGAACAAGGTTTTTTATTGTAACAGTGCTTATAACAAACCTTACAATTCATTCCGCATGGGGCAAACATGCTTATATCAATTTTTTCTTTTGACATTTTCATAGTTGTTTACTCCTTTCAACAAATTCTAATTTATCTTTGTATTTATTGACTTCCACAAACAAGAATTTATCTCATACAGGCATTTATAAATTTCATAGGCACGTCCATGCGTTTTGCAACTTGTTCTGGTGTCATTCCGCTATTTAAGAAACGCTTACATACTATTTTCATGTTTTCTCCAACTTCGATAATATGTTTATCTGGGTCATAAAAGCGGACTACACGCTGTCCCCATGAATGTTCTATAATAGGGTGGACATATTCAATATCATATTCTTTCAGCCTATCAGCAAATTTATCAAAATCATCTTCTTCAAAATAGACTTCAAAATTGTTACCACCAAAAGAAATATCACTTGTACCGATAAACTCTTTGTATGTTTCACTTGTCTGTAAGGCTAAGCCACCTGTTAAAGTTTTATTTGCCCCAAAATCCATAATGACATGAAGTCCAAAAACCTTTTTATAAAACTCAACTGATTTATCTATATCAGTTACTACCAACATAGGGTTTTTTAATTTCATTTTTGCTACCTCCACAACTTCCAATTTTCTTTATGTCCACATGACAGCATTTTCATATATCCGCTATTATAAGAAACTATCCATTTGCTAATGGTGTGGTAATAAACTACTTTCTATTTGGTTTTCTTTTTATCCTCAAAAGTTTAACAAAATCGTCAAACAAAGTTGTATCTGTTGGCTCAAACATCAGCCATTTTCCGTCATGGTAAGTTTTTGTTTCATCATAAATTCTCTGAACTTCTTTTGAATAATTATCTCTATCTGTATCGAATTTTAACCGTTCATCTTTACCTAAGATAATCATAAATCCCACACAGTTTTCTCTAGCATATAAGGCACATAATGTTTTGCCACCTCGACGATACTTATATTCATAATTCCATGCTTTGCCACCTTTATTCCATAGACATTCCATTTCATACTTTTCATCAATCAAGGCACACAATTCATTCCATACACTATATAATGATTGTCCGACCAAAGCAGTCATTTCCTCTGCATTAGGTATTTTATCTAGCATACACATTTCTCCTTTATAAGTCTAAATTAACTGTTTCCACATCCATATTATAACAGTTGTTTATATCTGCTACAATGAAAAACTAGTTTGTCAGCTTACTTTTTCTGCTGTCCCTGCGGAGCGTTGTTCTGCGGATTTCCAGCTTGACCGCCTTTGTTCTTCAATACAATATCATCAGCTTTGATATACCAATCAACCGTAGTCCCTCTAAAGTTGGCATTTGCAACCGTATCAGCTACGGGATTGATTAACTCCACTTCCGCATTATAAGGAAAGTCCTTTACGGGAACATCAGCGGGGATTGACACTTGTATCATGCGTTCCTGCACACTACATTTCAAATCATAAGTACGACGCTTAATTTCATCACTTGTCGTTCCGTCCTCATTTTCTACACGCACCTCATGTCGAAGTGCAGAGAATTTCAATACTCCAAAAGTTTTTTCGTTATCTAATACAATTCCATTTGCTAATCTCATAATCAGATACCCCCTTATTTGCTTTCTGCTGGTAACATATCATCAGCCATTAAAATGTAGTTTGTAAATCCACGTCCTTTGACGTTGTAACCCTCTGCGGTAATGCGTGGGTTAATCAGTTTTACTTTCTGCTCTGGCTTAAAATGCTTCTCGCCAGCCTTTGCAGGAAGCACAACAATAATGTCGTCGGCTCTTTGAATATCTGAATACAAGTTGTAACTTCTTGATACGGGAGTGTAACGCCCATTGATACGTTGCTGGTCTACTTTGTTTTCCCCAGCAAATTCCAAGTTTCCAAAAGTCTGTGCCACATTCGGCACGATATATTTTAATTCCATATTGTTTTACCTCGTTTCTTTCTTTAAGTTTGATTGATGTGTGTATTCTGGCATTTAGGAAAGTACCAGCAAGCCAGAATAGGTATAGTCTGCCTATCTAAGCTACGGCGGAGAGCGTGATTTTTCTTTTCTCATACAGCTACCGCCTTATGATTTCTTCATCTTACGGCGTTTGAAAAAGTATGTACCAGCCAGACCACCAGCAGAAACAAACATCATAATTGCAAAGGCAAGGATATTTGTATTGTCGCCCGTTTTGGGGCTGTCTGTTCTTGTTGGTGTATCTGGTGTAGCTGGCTTCTCTGGTTCTTCTGGGGTAGGTGTTTCTGGTACTTCCTTGATAGTAACCGTCTGTCCGTCGTCCTCAATATCCTTATGCTCTGTAACATTGATAGGTTCTTCTGGATTGCTTAAATCGTATAATTCCTCAAAAGTTACAAGCTGTTTACCGCCAAAAGTGGAAGCGTCAAAAGTAAACGCAATCTTTACTTCCATAGTTTCGCTGTCAGCCGTAAAGATATAATCATTTTCTACTCGCTTATCATTGATGATAAGCTCTGCATTTTCTTCTTTTAACATCTGCCAGCCCACAAGCTGATAATTCGTACCGACTTCTAAGCCCTCTAATTTAACTGTATCAACGATAGTTATATCTTCTCCAGCTTCAATCTCTTTTTTGCCGTCTTTGTCCGTAGCTGTCGTATGAATTTTGATGATACGTTCTATGATAAGCACCGTCTGTCCGTCGTCCTCAATATCCTTGTGTTCCGCAACTTTCACGGGTTCTTCTGGATTGCTTAAATCATACAATTCCTCAAAGGTTACAAGGTTCTTACCGCCAAGAGCAGACGCATTGAATGTATAAGCGATTTCCACTTTCATAGCTTCCTCATCAGCGACAAAAGTATAATCATTTTCTACTCGTTTACCATTGATAAGAAGTTCTTCATTTTCTTCTTTCAACATCTGCCAGCCTTTCAACTGATATTTTGTTCCTTTTACAAGACCGTCTAATTTGACTGTATCAATGATAGTTACGTCTTTCCCAGCAAGAATAGTCTTTTCGCCGTCCTTGCTGATAGCGGTAGTATGGATAGTGATTTCTTTTTCGTATTCATCAGTCAATGTACCTAAATCAACCACTACTTTATTTCTGGAAATAACAATCTCAAACGGTGGAATAAGTTGAAAGCCTTTGTTACTTTCACAGCGTAATTCTTCAATGATGTAGGTATCATAAAGCAATGCACCTTTGCTGTCGTCTGGTTCAGAAGTACCAAACCACACACCGTCCTCGCTTGTTTTTCCTGCATTGGTATTGTGCTTGTGGGAAGCCCAATCAGAAGCAGTAGAGAATTGTCCGTTATCATCAGTTACAACAACATGACTTTCGCCCGTCGTCTTGCTTGTGATCCTAAACGGAACATCTGCAAGACGCTTGTGCGAACCTGCACCAATTTTTACGCCCTCAATATCGCCACGTTTAATCTGGTTATAGATAGAGTGGGCTTCGTCAGTCAAATCAACGATTTTTCCATTTTCTGTGATTGCAAAATCAATCGGCTTTGCACCGTTAATTAAGTAACCCTCTGGTGGTTTTTGTTCAGACAGTCTGAATTTTCCGTAAGGCAATAAATCAGCAGAAGTAGAAGCGATACCCTCAATATCGGTATGAATTGTCTTTACTACTTCATTTTTCTTGTATAACTTGCCCTCAACCAAGACAGCGTTATCATTTAAGGAAATGATTTCAAAGGCGGTATTTTTCAAAGTCGCACCGCCTTGAGCTTTCGTGTCTTTGGTTTCTAAATCTCGTTTCTGGATTTTCACACCGCCACGAATGACTTTATCAGAAACATGGTATTGATTGCTTCCAGATAATACGGCAAGGTCGCCGTCCTCTGTAATCTGTGTCAGAT
>NZ_JBKWZF010000038.1:0-12975 GCF_046991905.1 Finegoldia sp.
GTTTCAACTGCTGGACTAAATTGTAAATCATAATAATGTTTCAACACAAATTCTTTCAAAAACTCCAACCCAAAAAGGTTCTGCAAAATACACAGTCAATTTACATTTTATTGTCTTCATATCAATCCCTCCTTGTTTATTTCCAAACAAAGAACGGACAACCCGGAGGGGCAGGTTACTTACCCTATAAACATAGGACGGCTGGGCTACCTACCAGCTCTCACATAATAAAATGCTTTGCGTTTTTATCTTTGTCATTTTAGATAATCATTATTTGATTACCTTTCTTGAAAATTATACCATTCCTATATCAGCACTACAATAAAATTTTATGCACCGATAATCTTATTGAACAGCTCTAACAAACACCATTTCATCACTCCAATCTGAAATTTAGGTATGAAAAAAGCAGTCAATCCTAAGACTAACTGCTTTGTGTATAGAGATATGAAATTGTGAAATAGAATTTGCCTATTTCAAATCAAAAAGAGAATTTTCATAGTCCTTTACATAGTATCGTATATTTTTACGCCCCTTTTGAATAATGGTATGTCCCTCTGCTTCTAATTTTTCTTTCTGTGCTTCAATACCATTTGGATATTTAGCATTTAATTCTCCGTTTGCTTTCAATGTTCTCCAATAGGGTGTTTCATCTTCGGAACGCTGATAACTCGCCCACGCTACAATAGAAACAAATATACCCGCTGTAATCGGCTCTGTAAAATCTGCACCACTCAATTTTGCAAAGTGTTCTCGTATTTTTCCAACCGTAATCACTTTACCATACGGAACTTTTTTCATTACTTTGTCATAGTCAATCGGGGGAGCAAAATACATTTTGTTTCCACCATATTTCTCAATACTTTTCTGGTCTATGATAATTTGAAATTTTGGCATATCCTTACTATCATGCAACATAGCATTAAAATCTTTTTTATCTTCATTTGCCATTTGTGCCACCTCCTACTTTAAGGATAGTCTGTTTCTTATTTCCATGCAATGAGGCTGTTTGAAAATTATTAACACTTTCAAATTTGTCGCTTTCTTCATATCCATATTATAACAGTTCCATATATCCGCCACAATAAAAATCAGCATACCCTTAGCATTTATGGAACAAAAATGCACACTTTTTCTTTCTTCCTCTTGATTACCCCACAACAGAAAAGAAAAAGCCCTGTCAAGAGCCTTGCCACCATTGGTGGTGCTTTGCACTCTTTACTGGGCTTTTTGTTTGCTGTATCTTCCATGCAAGAGGAAATTAAAGACCTCTGTTCCATTTCGCCTTTAGATAATCTTCATAATCTCCCTCATTAAAGTCTACTTGTGGAGAAGTATTAGGAATGTTTTTTCTGTTGTCAATATCTGCAAGTTGACGGAATATCCAGTCATCATAAGGGTCGTGATATTTGTATTCTTTCGGCTGTTCTCTGTATCGGTCTAACCCTCGCATTTCCTTATGTACTTTCATCATACGTTCCAGTTTTTGACGCTGTATCAACTGCTTGATTTCCATAAGTTCTTCCAACTCCGTAACCTCATTGGTAATGTAGTTATGGATATACTGTATGAGTTTATATGCCTTGTAAAATGTGCATTCTTTTTCATCATCGAAAAATTCATTTTCAGACAGGTAATCTAAGGAAACATTGAAGTCTTGTTCCCGTTTGATAATATCCATGATATATGGCTCGGTGTGGTCAATATACTTCCATTCTCCCGACAATAATTCATTGGGCGTTACACCCAGCACGTCCATTATCTTTTCCAGCGTATCAAAGGTAGGATAATTCACACCACGTTCAATCTTGGAAAGGCTCTGCATATTGATACCGATTTTGTCCGCAAGTTCCTGTTGTTTCATTCCTCTGTGTTTTCTTATGGTCTGTATGTTCTCTCCTAAGAAACTGATTTTCTTTTCATAATGCTCCATAACTTAGTATAACCGCTCCTTTCGTTGCTTTTCTTGGTATTTATAAGCATATCATACTTAATCTACATCTAAAAGTCAACAAAAACTTCTTGACAAGTAATTCTAATGGCGTTATTATCGCATCAGATAGAGTGATTAAGCCCTCTAGGGTCAATCACACGCTTGAGTAAGCACAAAAAATATGTATTTTCACTTTGATAGCATGAATAAACATGGACTATCAGACCGAAAATAAGGTTTCTGACTGGGGCTGTTCCGTTTAGCCACGAGCCTTACAAGGCTCGTGAGCGTTAAGAACGGGGCAGACACAGGAAGAAAGGGAACGCCTTTAGGCGTTCGTAAAGGGCGTATATGTAACACCGCCCTGCGTATACATGTCATAGTACCTAGAAACTGTGATAAATAAAGGACAAAACACGATTTTTACCCCGCAAAAAAACGGGGAGTACGAAAGGAGTAATGCACTATAACTACACACAAAAATTTATCCGTTAAGATTGATTACATCAGCATTGTATTTGATACTGCAACCGCTGAAGATGTAATCATGCACATTTTAGATTTACCGACTGACATTTTCAATGTTTATCCAGCAACGATAAAATTCAAGACTTATCAAGCACGCTGGCAGATTGGAGATATTTATGTATCGGGGGACGCAAGAAAGACAGAGGACAACCCACAGGGGCTAGGCTGTTATCTTGTTATGACTGGCAGAGGTTGTGATGATATTTTCCGTATTCTCGACAGTAGGAATTATACCTTTGGGGATATGTTCCGACGCTGTGAGCGAAGATACGGACTGGATAATTTCCATTTCACAAGACTTGATATTGCCATTGATGATAAGAACGAAAAGCCATTCTTTACCATAGAGCAGATAAAGAAGAAATGCGAAAAAGAGGAATTTATCTCGAATAGTGAGGGCTACCACTTTGACGAAAGCAAGTTTGATGATTTCGACACCGCAAAGACTGTTTATATCGGTGCTGGTAAATCGGGATTGTCCTACCGCTTTTATGATAAGGATAAGGAAGTCTGTTCAAAACATAATAAGACACTTGATGAAGTCGGCAGTTGGAAACGGACAGAAATGCAACTGCGTGATGATAAGGCTCATGCCTTTGCCATGACATTCAAGGACAGACCGCTGGAACTTGGGGAACTGGCTTTCGGGCTATTGGCAAACAACCTACGCTTTGTCGTGCCAAACAGAAATGAAAGTAATAAGAGCAGATGGAAAACGTGTCGGTTTTGGGAACGCTTTTTAGGGGCTGTGGAAGTCTTAAAACTGCAAGTACCGAAACTACATAATTCTCTTGAAGAAACACAGCAATGGCTCACAGAGGGTGGCGTGATTTCCGCTGTCAAAAGTTTTTACTTCTTGGAAGAACATGACGCATTAGGTGGACTGGAAAAAGTGGGAACTATGCTTGATAAGGCAAGATACAGCAATTCCCTTTCCAGTAAACTAACCGCCCATTTACAGAGGATAAACCGCACCGACCTTATCCCCTATATCCAGTATGACACGAAACATGGGAAAGGGGGTATCTGATGAATAACAACGATATTCCCGTATGGGAAAAATATACCCTTACCATTGAAGAAGCGTCAAAGTATTTCCGTATCGGAGAAAACAAGTTAAGACGATTGGCAGAGGAAAACAAGGACGCTGGCTGGCTCATTATGAATGGCAACCGCATACAGATTAAACGCCGACAGTTTGAAAAGGTCATTGATAAATTGGACGCAATCTAATGCAAATGAGCCTTGTATGTGTTATGATGAACACAAGTCATATCAAGGCTCTTTCCAACAAGGAAAGGAGCAGACACCATGAAAGAAAAAAGACGGGATAGCAAAGGACGTATCCTGCATACTGGAGAGAGCCAACGAACAGACGGAAAATACTTATATAAATATGTGGACGCATTTGGAAACACAAAATATGTGTATGCTTGGAGATTGACACCCACAGACCCAACACCAAAGGGAAAACGGGAAAAACCCTCACTTCGTGAACTGGAACAGCAGATAAGACGGGATATTGAGGACGGTATCGACAGCACAGGCAAGAAAATGACGCTTTGCCAACTCTACGCCAAACAGAACGCACAGAGGGCAAACGTGAAGAAAAGCACACAGAAACAACGGGAACAACTCATGCGGTTATTGAAAGAGGACAAGTTAGGTGCTAGGAGCATTGATACGATAAAACCCTCTGACGCTAAGGAATGGGCGTTACGCATGAAAGACAAAGGCTTTTCCTATAACACCATTAACAACCATAAACGCTCGTTAAAAGCGTCATTCTATATCGCCATACAAGACGATTGTGTAAGGAAAAACCCTTTTGATTTCAAGTTAAGTGAAGTCCTAGAAAATGATACCAAAGAGAAAGTCGCATTGACAGAGGAACAGGAACAAGCCTTATTGTCATTTATTAAGACGGACAATGTGTATCACAAGTATTATGATGATGTGCTGATACTGTTAAAGACAGGACTTCGTATCTCGGAACTGTGCGGACTGACAGTAGCCGATATTGATTTCAAGAATGAAGTTGTGATTATCGACCACCAGTTATTAAAGAGCAAGGAACAGGGCTACTATATTGAAACGCCTAAGACAAAGAGCGGAACAAGGCAAGTGCCATTAAGCAAGGAAACGATACAAGCATTTCAACGGGTTATGAAGAAACGCCCAAAGGCAGAACCATTTGTGATAGACGGACGGGGCAACTTCCTATTTGTCAATCAGAAAGGCAAGCCCAAAGTTGCGATTGATTACAATATGCTTTTTGTCCGTATAGTAAAGAAATACAACAAGCACCATAAGGATAACCCTTTGCCACATATCACACCACATACGCTACGCCATACATTCTGCACAAGATTGGCAAGCAAGAACATGAACCCAAAAGATTTACAGTATATCATGGGACATTCAAATATCAGTATCACAATGAACTGGTATGCTCATGCGTCCATAGATACCGCAAAATCAGAGGTTCAGCGTCTAATCGCATAAGAAGTATTTACCACGATTTTAACCACGCTTGATAGCGAAAATATAAGAAGATAGACCTAGATATGTGAGGTTTACCACAAAAGCAAAATGCCCGTAGAGCCGATAAAATAAGGCTTTGCGGACATTTAAGAAGATATAAAAAGATAGTCAAAAAGACATATATAATTTATAAAGAAATCCATGTAATGTTTCCAACAATTACACAAAACGATATAAATTGGGCTTTTGAGAAATACCTATGGAAAAAAGAATTCAAATTTAAAAAGCTCGCTTCAATCTTAACAATGCTCTTTATGTTGCCTCTGCAACTATGGGCGATAAAAATTATAGATGTAAATGGTATTTCGCTATTATTTCTTTTAATTCCTGAAATTGTCGCTATGTTTATTCTAGCGTGGTTCATGATGAAAGAAATGATAATTGAAGAAAAATATAAGTAATTGAAGTTAGGTAAAGGAAATGAAGACTGTACATTTAAATGGATATATCCAAGTGGAAAAGTATCCTTTTATCGAAAATTCAGAAAGTCATTGCAATGAAGGATTTGTTCTATTTAATGAGTTAGGAGAACAATTTGCTTTTTGTTGGGATAATGAACAACAGTGCTATGAAAACTTTCTTGTTGATAAAAGTGGATACGATCATGTATTGAGTTTTTCGTCCGATTGCGGATGTGAAATCAGAATCATGGAAACGCAAGAATATTTTAAAGCCATGTTAGATATTTTGATCTATGTGAACAAAGAAGAAAAAGTACGCTTTCATTTGAGCAATGAACAAGGAAAAGGTGCGTATTACAGCCATCTCATTATGTTTAAAATCAATAATGAATGGATATATGAAGAACTTTGACGAAAACGAATGAAAAAAATAGGAAGTCACTTCCGAAAAAAAAGAAAGTGAGAATAGATTATGAGTATAAGGAAAATGAAAATTCAGCAAGGATATATTGTTTATCAGATTCCTGCTGAAGAAATTGTTAAATTGAGAGAGGCAGATTGTTTTGGCAATCTTTGTGATTCCTGCAATCAAACAATAGAGGATACTTACTATATTCCAGTATTGAATTGGGGAATGTGTAAAAAATGCTTTGATGAATGGAAAGAAACAGCTATTTTTTATAAAGAGGATACAGATTTTGAAGAATTGAATATTCATTGGATTGAAAAATGGTGTGATAGATTGAATATATCAATGACTAATACAACATTTCATTAAATATAAATATTGAAATGGTTGAAAATAAAAAAACAATATGCTTAAATAAAAATACAGGGTGTAGTTATACTACACTATAATATGGGGTGGAATATGGATTTTGGATATAAAGAAGGAGAACGATATAAAATCGTAAATCCTGAATTAAACGATCACAACAAAATGTTTACGGTTATAAAAGTCGAAGATTATAGCGTGTATTATATCTTTGATGGAGAATCTACAATCCATGTATTTCATATTGGTTCGGTTTTTGAAAGTTATATAGAAGAATTGTATAAAACTATATACATTATTTAGGGAATGTTCTGTCCCACAAATCGAGCATTTCACCGTCGTTTTTTTTGCCATATATCCCCCTATCTTTGCCTATGCATCATGGAATGGATGTTCTTTTCTTCTGCTTGCATTTCTATCAGATGATGAACCAGAGTGTTTATGTTCTCTTCCATCTTCGTAGCTATCTCTACCGTTTTCGCATACATATCCTCACGGCCGTATAAGTCTGCCATGAAGTCTGTAGCAAAGTCGATATGAATATCCTTGTCTGCTTTAATGTTGTATTCCTGTTCGTATTTTGTACCATCGTCAAATAGTTCCACGCTGATACATACAGTGTTATTGCTGTATTCTAAATTAAGCTTCATTTCTATTGCCCTCCCTGATGATGTCGTTTCTTTCATCTGATTCAAATTCCGCTTCCTCGCCGTTTGTGAACCAGTTTACGTTATAATCGGATATTTCTATCCAGTGCATCTTAACGCCTTGCTGTGAGTCTGTTTCGGGCCATCCTGAGCGTGTTTCATACCGTACCATCATTTGTTCGTTAGTAATCGCCAATACAACACATTCCAAAGGAAGCCACATGCTCCCGTTATAATACAGAAAGTAAATCGGCGTTTCGCAGCTCATGATATCCAGTATGAACTCTGAACCGTCTTTAGCTATGCTTTCACTTACTCTATACATAAGAATGCCTCCTTAAATACTGAAAACTCTGCTTCCGGTGCTAACAATTCTGCAATTCTTTCTAGTGTCGCATCATCCAGTTTTCTACAGTAGCGTTCTACCATCCAATAGGTAAATACATTCACTCCCACTTTATGCGCTGTATCGCGCAGGGAAAGCCCATGAATGAGTCGTTTTCTTTTTAAAATCGGATATGTGTTCTTTCGCTCAATATCTAAAACATTTTCAATATTAAAAATCAGACAGATTTGTGTGATGACACCGACTTCAAATTCACCAGTATTATCTTCCAGAGCTTTATACTGCTTCCTGGTAATACCTAATAATTTAGCCATTGATTTTCTGGAGATACCGAACTCTTTTCTTCTCTGCTTGATTGTCATACCTACCAGCCTTTCTTCAACATCTGTAATGATGTGTCATACAATTCTTCTAAATCGCTATCGGATAATTCGAGCATCATTTTATTGATGTAATTGATCCGGTCTTCTCTGGTAGCAGGCTTGTAATCCTTGCTCTTACGATACTTTTCATTCAATGCGTTTATCTGCTCGTTCGTCATGCCTGATAGCTCCCTTCATTTTCCGGAATCCCCATAGCTTTTCCATAACCCAAGTAAAAGGCAAGGTCAAATATATCCGTCGGATCCATTGCACCATCTATAATTTCTAGTGCTTCATCCAGCGTGCAATCATTTTCGGGTAAGATATGAGCCTTAACTTTATCCGCATATTTGCGCAAGCCATTGTTGAGGTTCTCTACCTTTGCATCGTCAGATAAGTTTGTAGATGCTTCTGATTCAATCAGTTTACAGATAGCACAAGCAAAACCATCCTCTCTTGCTGCTCTAACATCGTCAGCAAGGCGATATACAAGTTCGTCATTCTGCTCTCGTGTTAAAGGTAGATTTCTAATAAATTCACTCGTCGCTTTGAACTGCTGCTTGATTTTCTCATTGTATTCTGGAAGTTCAATAATGACATCATCAATATTTTGCATTGGGCACCTCCATAATCAACTCTTGATATTTGTTTCTTAGACGATCAAGCGCATCGCGCTGGATATTCAAAACTGAATAAAGGGCTTCGTCAATAGTTTCCTCGTTATTGTATAAATAGCCTTTGATGCCATCCTTCACTACCATTAAAAGCGATATGGACATTTTCAAAGTAATGATTTCATCCTCTAAGTCAAGTATTTCAATTTTCTTCATGATCGCAGCTCCTTAGGAGTCACCTGAACAAAATAATCATCCGGGTCTTCTCCATTTTTTCGTAATTCTTCTCTTGAATCCTCAATTCTCGCGATTAGTTCATCCTGTGTTTCCCCGGTGATTTCCATCATGTCCTGCAGGCTAAAATATTCATGCTCACCAGTTGCATTGGATAACGCCATTCTTAATCCGTTGTAAATCATTGTGTAAGAGA
The DNA here is from genome assembly GCF_046991905.1 of Finegoldia sp. Taxonomy (NCBI): domain Bacteria; kingdom Bacillati; phylum Bacillota; class Tissierellia; order Tissierellales; family Peptoniphilaceae; genus Finegoldia; species Finegoldia sp. The sequence goes on from NZ_JBKWZF010000038.1 coordinate 8,581, forward strand.
ATCCATGATTCTCGCCATCTTTGATGAGCCCACTAATTTTCAAACGAGTATAACCATACTTACCGTACTTGGAAAGCAGCTTATCAAGCACCTCATTTCTAGTCATGTAGTACCTCCTGATGCAATGATTTCTCATGTATGCATCGTCTTATAACATTCTGCATTGCAGATTTGATTTCGCTGTATCTCTCATATGCTATCGCCTTCCCATCATTAAAGGAGAGCTCCATGTTTACATACTCAATACGCAAATACGATTTCATAAATGCTTTAGCAGCTTCGTAGCCTGCTTTTGCACACTCCCAGATTTCATAAAGCATTGATTCTAATACGGCCATTTCAATGTCAACGCATGATTGTTGACTAGGCAGTCCTTTATTAAATTGACTCATTCTTCCACCTCCTCGAGAAGTGGATTCTCATGTCTAATCAGACACTTTGTATAATAGGCGATACAGTATACACATGCTGAAATGCATATGATATCGGCCAAAATACGCATATTTATATTCATTTTTCATTTCCTCCTTGAATAATCAGGAGAAATCTTGCTATACTATAGATGTGTTTTATAGTACAGGAGATTTCTCCTTCGGATGTTTAATGAGGTCGAGACATTAAGCATCCTTTTTTTGTGATTCGTTATCTTTTATAGTTGTTTCATCATTGTAGAGACGTTCGTTAAAATAGCGCCTAGAGACTTTTCCTTCAACAGTAAAGAATCCTTTTTCTCTAAGTTCTTTATTTAACTGTCTTATGACATCATAGGCCTTAGTTTGTTTGATACCCATTATTTCCTGAATGTCGTCAGCATTTAGATATTGCTTTGTCATGCTTACCTCCTTTTCTTCTTGTCTTGTGAGGACATTTTAATTATTTGAATCCAGATCCATTTTCTGCTGTTTGCAGTTATTGGATATATCAATGCTCAGCTGCAGGTCGTAGCTTGGATACCAATTTTCAATCAGCGATAAAGCTTCATTATATTTGACCTTAGGAATATCAGCATATTCTGAAATGTCGTAGTGATCGTATAAGAAGTTGTATACAGCTTTATACACTCTTTTACTGTTTTCTTTATATGCAACGGTCTTTATCCCACCGCATGCAGAGGCAACGGAACTGTGGATAGCATTTCTGATTTTGCGGCGCTGTCGAGTGCTTATCAATGTATTATCTTCCAATGCAGTGATTCGCTTATCCTGCTCAACTAGTCTCCTATCCTGCATAAGGATTGCTTGCATTTCTGTGGATAGACCGGATAATTGAATTGCAGCTTCTTTTGATTTATTTTCAATGGTTACAAAATAGTTTCTTGCTTCCTCACCTTTTTCATTCTTTGCAGTCATGGAAAGTTTTTTAGCAAAGTCAGCTGTTAATTTTGCATCTTTAGAAGCCTGTCCACCGCATTCGCCATTGATGGCGAATGGGAAATAATCTTCATTTTCTGCTGCAAATGCATTATCAATAACGTTTTGCTTATACCATCTTGAATAATGACTTTTGTCCATCTCTAAAAACTCATAAAGCTTTCTGGCAGTAGTCATACCATTTTCATCAATGCCTAATGCGATTTCAATCGGTGTTTGATTCGTCGTGTTCATTACGTTATTCATGTTTACCTCCTTAAAATAAACTTTCTTGTTCAAATGCCAGCTGATCGAAGTTATCCGAAAGATTTATGCCAAACTGCAAAGACACCTTCTTAAACTCTGTAGCGATTTCTTTTGGAGATTTGCCAAGGTCTTTCATAACTGTTCTTTGAATCCTCTGATAGCTGGCTAACGCGTCTAATGGAATATCCCTGAAATCCGGCACTTGTATTCCTGGTATTGCATAATAGCCGTTTGCTCTTACGCTTGGAACTATCTCGTCAAATATCCAACTCGCATACTTTTTAGCCTTGTTCTGAATTTCTTTGTTTTTACTCTGCTTGGAAGCTGCTACGATAAGTCGATGAACGTTTCCTTCTGAAATAAATTTTACGTCCTGTTCGCCGCCATTAGTAAGGGTACGGCAAGTTACCCACCCCTCTTCATCACAATTTTGCTTAATAGCTTTATGCACATCTGAATAACCTAACGCCTTTGCAACATCACTTCCGCAAAAATAAGGCTTACCGTCAATAATCGTTGTTCGTACTTCTCCGAACTCGTCGTTTTTAAAAATTTGTAATTCTGCCATTTCTAGGCCTCCTTTCTTTGTGTCTAATTTAGACACTTAGCGATCAAAAAAAATCGCATTCATTCTTGTTGCACTAAGATTATAGCGTTTCTTAAAAAACGTCATTTCTGCTTTATTAAACGCTGCACCACCTTTCTCATTCAACTTGGCTGAGAATGTTTGCTCAGAAATACCCATTATTCCTGATAATATTCTCTGATTATCTTCATGTTCAGCCATAAGTGCTCTAAATAAAGCTTTATTCAATTACAATCACCTCCGTGTCTTTTTTAGACACTATAAGTATATTTCAGCCAGCCTTGTATGTCAATAACTATTGTGTCTTTTTTTTAAACTTATTAAAAATGATTTGAATTTTAATACACTTAGTGCTAAAATGAAATTAAAGGAGGTTAATTATATGGAGACTGCCGATATAATCAAGACATTGAGAGAACGAAACGGATGGACTCAAGAAGAACTTGGAGAAAAAGTTGGTGTAAAGAAATCAGCTGTAGCAAAATGGGAAAATGGTCGTGTTGAAAATTTAAAGCGCAACATGATAGAATCCTTATCAAGCATATTTGGTGTTACTCCATCTTATCTAATGGGATGGGATAATGGTGAACGTAATTTTCATATTAATCTTAAATTTCTGCTTGAATATCAAGAAAAAGATATAAGCTCACTATGCAGAGAAACAGGAATAAGTGCTGAACGAATAAACGGATTCTTAAATGATAAATTTGATCCCACAAAAGGTGAATTATTTGATATCGCAACCTTTTTCAATGTAGATCCAACAGAAATTTTAACTAAGAAAATGGCTTCGTTTAGTCACATTTATACTGATGAATATGGCAATGATAATGCCAGTATGCTGGATAAAATTGAATTGTATTATGGATACGGTATGCGTCAGATAGTAGAACAAGCAGAAAATTTAAATACAGACGGATACAATAAGGTTATTGATTACATGCGAGATTTAAATGATAAATACTTTAAGGGGTAATCATATGGATAAAATAGATAATTTGCCTTCGAAAGAAAAAGAGGTATTAGCAAGTGAATTATTTACAACACTGTGTGCTGGCCTTTCTATTAGTTGTCCTAATGAAAAAATAGAAAAATTAGGTTTAAGCATCATGAATAAAGATGGATATACTGAATTTAGGCCCACATTATTAACTATTATAAGGCTTTGCCAAGATGCTGATACGCCTAAAAAAAGAGAGTTACTAGCTAAGGCATATTCCTGGTTAGGGGCAGATTACAGAGAAAAAGCTATTTACTATATTAACTTATTTCTTGATTTGGATTTGGATTTGAAAAATAGACATCCTTATCCTTTATTTGTAAACGGGCAGGAAGTGTTCATTATGGACCGTGAAGCTCAAATTTGTTACATGAAGTTAATTGATTTAGCTAAGGCTTACGAAGGCGAATACCTATTTGATTTAGCTTATCAAACTTTGATAAAAGCATGGGATTTATTCCCTTATTCTTATACAATTCTAGCGCTTGCTTTTAATGCCCTTAGAAAAATGAACAATCTGCCACAAATAATACAAATCATCAATCATGAATTAGAAGAAGAATGGACACAACCATATATGCATACAGACATGTTGGGGAGGACTTTCTATCGAGATTCTAATCGAAGATGTTTACTTGCTGATCGCGAAAAATATATTGCAATGATTAAAAGAGGTTATATTTATAGACCGAGACCCAAAAAGAAGAAATAGAAAAAACACCCGGCGCTACGAACACCAGGTGTATGTGATGCTACGAACATCACTTGTATAGAAAAACAAAAAGTCCTCACAAGACATAATGGTTTTTCTATACCCAATTTTACCATAGATTCATTATGAAAGAAAGAGGGTATGAAAATGAAAAGACGTCCAAAAGGTATGGGGGGTGTTGCATTCCTCGGAACCGGTCGCAGGAAGCCGTATGTGGCTACTTTAAAGAAAAAGTGTATTGGTACATTCAAAAGTGAAGCAGATGCTCAGAAGGCTTTATTAGGGGCTGTATTGAATCAATGCACTTTATATCCTGACTATACGCTGAATCACACATCCATGCAAAAAGAATATATCCAATTTATTTACGATATGCAGCGTTCTAAAGCGCTGCCTGATTGTGTCGAAGATTTTCCAGACATGGCTATATACAATGATTTATTCAAATCCAAACTTTTGACAGAAGGAAAATTGATATTGC
>NZ_JBKWZF010000039.1:0-5266 GCF_046991905.1 Finegoldia sp.
CCTCCTTTTGGATAATATTCTTATTCGTGTATAGATTGTATTTTTTATTTCTTCCCCCTTCATAATTAACAACTAGAAAAGAGTTCGAATAGACACGTATTTGAACGAAAATTTTTATTGGATTCCCAAATTGGAATATTTAGAAACGAAAAATTCCTATTATCTGTATAGTGCTTAGATAATAACGGATCATAATAATTATTGTCTTTGAACTAGATATATGTAAATAGTATTCATCATGATGAAAAATGATGAGTTCTCGGTGATAAAATGTACTTTTTACGGTGGAATATACATGAAAGCGATAAGTGGATATTTTATAATGAAGTAAGTTAGCTTATTTTGACAGAGGAATAGTATTTTAGATAACGTATAAAATACTATTTAATGATGTAGAAAGGAAAGAGAGAAACAAAAGTGTTTTCAGATAAAGAAGTCTTATTAAAGTCTCTTCATGTTTGTTTAAAGTTACCTATCGTGGTTTTTAATTCCGAATTCAGTATTATAAAAGAGTATCGCTCAGATAGAACTACTTATTTTTTTTATGATTATAAAAAGTTACTAACTGATAATATTAAAAAAACTAAAGATTTCCATTTCTTTACTGGTGATTTTAATGAGATGTTTCTTCTATACATGTTTAAAACCAGATATTACTTATTTGGTCCATTTAGAGCAAATAATATTGATAAAGTTTTTTTTAAACTAAAAATGAACAATTTGAATGTTGCAATGGCTGATAGAGAACGACTCTATAATTCATTGCAAAATTTGACTTTGTATTCTTTAGGAGACATTCGAGATATTCTGATTTTAGTTCATTATTTTTTTACTGGAAAAATAGAAGATCTATTCCATGAACCGTTAATTGAATATACAGAAAATCTAAGTAAAACTATCGAGCAAATCAAAATAGATAATCTGTTATCACAAAATTACGATCCAGAAATATATCTGTTTCTTTATGAAAATAAAATACTGGAATATGTTAAAAATGGAGATATTCGAAATTTAGAAAACATGGTTTTTAATCTGAGTAATGGAATAATTCCAAGTGTTAGTGGAGATACGATTCGGTCTGAAAAAAATTATTCTATCATTGTTTTTGAAAAGTTAGCACAAACGTCTATAACATTAGGAATGGATATAATAGAAGCGTATCAAAGTAGAGATGCTTTGATACAAGAAAACGAATTAGCTGTATCGTTACCTGAGGTCTTAAAAGTGAGGGATTCTGGGATTGTTTATTATACTAAGGAAATCGGAAAAACTAAGATAGAGCATCTTTCTCCCTTAATTTCTTCTGTCGTTCAATTCATCGGCTTAAATATCTATAAAAGAATTACTGTAAAGGAAATAGCTAATTATTTTTCTGTAAGTGAAACTAAATTAAGAGAAAGCTTTAAGAATGAAATGCATATTACGATTTATAATTATATCTCTAAGCGAAAAATTTCTACGGCTAAAATAATGTTGAAATCAAACCATACTATCAGTGAAGTTTCTTTAGGTTTAGGATTTTCAGATTCTTCACACTTTTCGAGAGTATTCAAAAAGTACGCAGGTGTATCTCCTAAGCAATATCAATTAGGTTTAGTGGACAATTTCAACAACATTAGCTGAGAGGTTTTATTTTATTATGAGACTATATCATTTACGTAGTTTGGAGGAGTTGAGGAAATTGGATTTTAACAAAAAATTTTTTTGGGAAATTTCTGATTTGAGTTGTTTCGTAGAATCTGAGCGTCTAAGTAATGGTAATAATAGTGTGTTAAATGAATATGACAAAGTAGTAATTAATAAAGTAAAAAGTTTATGTGAAGAAGCTAGAGAATCTATCAGTCATATTAATGGTAGCAATTTTAAACAAACATTATTTAATCTGATTAAGCTAGATGCTAAAATATCAAGTTATTTATTCTTTTTGATACATGATGAATTTATGGATTATCAAAAATTGGATCAGTTAATTGAAAGAGAAAGCTGGGAAGATTATTACGTGGGTCTAACTTTTTCAGAAAAGTTAAACAACTACAAGTTAATAGATTATAAGTATTTGAGTGAAAGCAATTAATTATTCATGTAGAGTACTAGACACTTTAAATATGGACAATTCAATTATAAAGAAAAAGAATCAATAATTTAATGAGGCTGTGACAAATGTCATTTTTTGTTTCGCTAAAAACGAGTGAAAAAATGTTGATAACTCCAATCATTCGTTTAAGATTCTAGGAATCATTCAGAAATGCTGTGAAACCGATACTTTATAATTATAAAGAAGGTGACTTCAAATTCCGAAGAAGGAATTTGAAGTCACCTTTTTACTTATGTCACAGTCTCATTCAGTAATGCGGGATAAGGCTCCTTATTCCGTTATTTGAATACTCTGAAGTTTAATCTAAGAAAGGGTAATATTTTGAAAACATGCTTCATCGCATAGAAATGAACTTAATTTCAGAAAGAATACATACATATCTTTTTATATGTTTTCAGCTGCTGAATGGTTAAAAAGCACAAATATCCGAAAAAAACATGAAGAAATGTACTTTTTTGTTGTAATGTTCATGAAATTCTCTAAGTAAATTAGTTAACATAAGGTTAGTAAGATTCCTATTCTGTGAATAATACGTATCAGATTTATCTTTTATTCTTACTAGGAAAGTAATTATTAAGGGAGTTGATTTGAATAATGGTTAGCAAGAATAATAAGAGAGTATTTCTAGAAAAAACAAAGAAACGAGTATTGAAGTACAGTATCAAAAAATTAAGTGTTGGGGTTGCATCTGTTTTGATTGGTGTTGGTCTTGTCTTGGGAACAACTGAACTAGTTAAAGCACAAGATGAAATTTCTCCAAGCAGCCCACTTGAAACAGCGATAAGCTCCGTACAAGTAGGTGACAAAGTAGCTTCGGGGAATACTTTTCAGGAGAATCCTGGTTATACGAAAAATTATAACTTTTCGGATTTACAATTTAGTCCTCAAGAACTAACTGGAGACACACTAAAAGGCAATACAATTGGATTTGAAGTTTACGGAAAACATAATATTGCAGCATCAACTAAAAACTGGGAAATCCGTCTTCAATTAGATGAACGATTAGCTAAATATGTAGAAAAAATTCAGGTCGATCCAAAGAAAGGAATTGGATCTTCTAGACGGACCTTTGTAAGAATTAATGATTCGCTGGGTAGACCTACAAATATTTGGAAGGTCAATTATATTCGTGCAAGTGATGGATTATTTGCTGGGGCAGAAACAACCGATACGCAAACCGCTCCTAATGGGGTAATTACGTTTGAAAAGAGCCTAGATGAAATTTTTAAAGAGATAGGCATAGACAATCTCAAGACCGATCGTTTAATGTATCGAATCTACTTGGTAAGTCATCAAGACGATGATAAAATTGTACCGGGTATTGATAGTACGGGCTACTTTTTAACAGATTCAGATGATTTCTATAATAGCTTAGATGTATCTGAAAATAATCCTGACCAGTTTAAACATGGATCAGTAAGTGCAAAATATGAGAAACCTAATACTCAAACAAAAGATGGTTCAGGATCCACAGGTGCTAATGGAGCTATAATCTTAGATCATAAGTTAACGAAAAATTATAATTTCTCATATTCATCTTCCGCAAAGGGCACGCCTTGGTATGCTAATTACAAAATTGATGAACGATTAGTTCCATATGTAGCGGGTATACAGATGCACATGGTTCAGGCTGACAAAGTAACATATGATGTTTCGTTTGAATCCGGAACAAAAGTAGCTGATTTAGCAATCGAGCGACGGGAAGGTCATGAAAATTATGGCATAGGTTCAATAACTAATAATGATTTAACTAAACTTATCGATTTTGCTAATGCAAGTCCACGTCCAGTCGTTATTCGATATGTTTTACAATTGACTAAGCCATTAGATGAAATCTTAGAAGATATGAAAGCAACAGCACAAGTTGAAGAAAATAAACCATTTGGTGAAGATTTCATCTTTGATTCTTGGTTGTCGGATACGAATAAAAAATTAATCCAGAACACTTATGGAACAGGTTATTATTATTTGCAAGATATTGATGGTGATGGAAACCCTGACGATAAAGAAGAGAGCGGAGACACGAATCCATATATCGGGAAACCTGAATTAGAAGAAGTATATGATGTTGACACAACAGTTAAGGGGAAAGTATTCATCCACGAGTTAGCGGGAACAGGTCACAAAGCCCAACTTGTTGATAAAGAAGGTACTGTATTAGCAGAAAAAACTATCGCTCCAAATGAAAAAGATGGGGCTCCAATTTCAGATACTGTAGAATTTGAATTTACGGGTGTAGATTCAAGTAAATTAATCGCGAAAGATGAATTAAAAATCCAAATCGTTTCTCCAGGTTTTGATAAACCAGAAGAAGGTTCAACCGTTATTAAGGAATCACCAAAAGCGGTTGATAAACAAACCGTGGTAGTTGGATTTAAACCAGATGCTAAAGAATCAATTCGGAATAATAAAAACTTACCTGAAGATGCAGAGTATTCATGGAAAACAGAGCCTGATACTTCTAACGTTACTGATAGTACGAAAGGTATTGTAACTGTTAAGATCGGAAATCGAACTTTCGACGTGGATGTAGAGTTTGCTGTAAAAGCTTCTCAAGCTATGGAAAATGATGCAACATACGTACCTATAACAACAACTCCAGAAACGACAGTTCAAAGTGGAAAACCTACATTTGATAAACCAGATGTTCCTTTAGCTAAAGATGCCTTTTCAATTTCAGATGTCTATAATAAGGACTTCGGTAATGCAAGTGTTGATGCAAACACTGGTATTGTTACATTCACTCCAGCTAAAGGTGTAGGAGAATCGGAGCCGATTACTGGAACAATTCCTATTAAAATTGTTTACCAAGATGGTTCTGTAGGCACGACCGATTTAGCAGTAACTGTAAGTAAAGATATTTATGAAAATCCAGGAGAAAACATTCCTGCAGGCTACCACAAAGTAACCTTCACCGCAGGAGAAGGAACAAGTATTGAAAGTGGAACAACAGTCTTTGCAGTGAAAGACGGCGTAAGCTTGCCAGAAGATAAACTTCCAGTGTTGAAAGCAAAAGATGGTTATACAGATGCGAAATGGCCAGAAGAAGCAACTCAACCAATTACAGCAGATGATACAGAATTTGTATCAAGTGCAACAAAACTGGATGATATCATTGAAAATCCAGGAGAAAACATTCCTGCAGGCTACCACAAAGTAACCTTCACCGCA
>NZ_JBKWZF010000039.1:5366-5751 GCF_046991905.1 Finegoldia sp.
CCAATTACAGCAGATGATACAGAATTTGTATCAAGTGCAACAAAACTGGATGATAAATCTGACGCTGACAAATATAATCCTGAAGGTCAAAAAGTGACTACAGAATTGAATAAGGAACCAGACGCATTTGAGGGAATTAAGAACAAAGAAGATTTACCAAAAGATACTAAGTATACTTGGAAAGAAAAAGTAGATGTTAGCGCAGCTGGAAATAAAAAAGGGACTGTTGTAGTGACATATCCAGATGGATCATCTGATGAAGTTGAAGTAGATGTTACAGTGACAGACAATCGTTCTGACGCCGATAAATATGAGCCAACAGTAGAAGGCGAAAAAGTAGAAGTTGGAGGCACAGTAGATCTAACAGATAATGTAACCAACCTAC
>NZ_JBKWZF010000039.1:5851-12803 GCF_046991905.1 Finegoldia sp.
CAGTAGAAGGCGAAAAAGTAGAAGTTGGGGGCACAGTAGATCTAACAGATAATGTTACTAACTTGCCAGCGTTACCAGAAGGAACAACAGTAACAGATGTTACTCCCGGCGGTACAATTGATACCAACACACCAGGCAATTATGAAGGTGTCATTGAAGTAACGTATCCAGACGGTACGAAAGATACGGTGAAAGTTCCAGTAGAAGTGACAGACAATCGTTCTAATGCAGATAAATACAATCCTGAAGGACAAAAAGTGACTACAGACTTAAATAAAGAGCCAGATGCATCTGAGGGAATTAAGAACAAAGAAGATCTACCAAAAGGAACTACTTATACTTGGAAAGAAAAAGTAGATGTTAGTACAGCTGGAAACAAAAAAGGTACTGTAGTAGTAACATATCCAGATGGATCTAAAGAAGAAGTAGAAGTTACTATTTCTGTAGTAGATAAAAAAGCACCGAATAAACCTCAAGTTGATCCTATTACAGAGGGTGACCAAATTGTTACTGGTAAAACTGAACCAAATGCAGAGGTGACAGTTACATTACCAGACGGAAGTCAACACCATGGGACAGCTGATAAAAATGGTAATTTTACAGTTAAAGTTCCTAAATTAGAGGCAGGGACAAAAGTGATAGTAACTGCAACTGATGAATCTGGTAATACTAGTGAACCTACTAATGTAGTTGTTTCTTCCAACAAAAAAGACAGTGGAAAAAACGGTAGTAAAGGTAGTAAGACTGACAATCAAGGTAGCAACAGCAATCAAGACAAAAATAGAGGCAAAAGCCAGTCCTCAAAAGTTTTTCCTAAGACGGGAGAGAGTGACAGTAATATCTTTACTATTAGCGGTGGTTTAATACTGTTAGGAACGTTAGGATTATTAGGGTATAAAAATCGAAAAAAAGAGAATGAATAGAAAATCAATTTCTTAAGTCTTCTCTGAGAAGAGGAAGAATCTTTTTCTTCCTCTTTTTGCTTTTTTATGATGGGAAATAAGTGTTAGTTAAAGATGAATATACTTTTTATAGAAAGGAAAAGAATGTAATTAAGTGGAAAAAATAGTAATTATTGGTTCAAACCATTCAGGGCTAGCCGCAGCTCGATTTCTAAACTTAAGCGATTCAAATTATGAAGTTATTCTAATCGATAAAAAATCAGAAATTAGTTACTTGGAATGTGGGACATCGTTATTTATAAAAGGAGAAGTAAGTAATTTAGAAGATCTTTTTTATCAAAATAGAATGACACTAAATTCTGAGATAAAAAAGTTATTTCTAGAGACAGAAGTTGACAAAATTGATATTCAAAATAAAAAGATTAGTTGTGTAAAAAAAGATGGTACAAGATTCTCTCAAGAATATGACAAAGTTATATTAGCTACAGGTTCAAAGCAAATTATGCTAGATATACCGGGGAATAATTTAGCTAATATTTTTTCGATAAAGAATTTTCCAAATGCAAAAGAGATTTTTAAAGCTTTGGATGATAGTACTATTAAAAAAGTAGGAATTATTGGAGCAGGATATATTGGAGTTGAAATTGCTGAAGCCATAAGAAAAAGAGGGAAAGAAGTATATCTTTTCGATGTTGCAGATAGAGTGTTGTCGACTTATTACGACCGTAGTTTTTCAGATAAAGTTGAAGAAATACTATCAAAAAATGGAATACATCTTTGTCTATCAGAAAGTCCTAAAAAATATTTAGGAAGAAAAAAGATTGAAAAAATAGTCACTACAAGTGGTACCCAATACTCTATGGATATGGTCGTACAAGCTATAGGATTTCTATCTAATAGTCCAATTGGGGAAAAGGAACTCTTGAGAGATGTTAGTGGAGCATATCTAACTAATGAATACCAGCAAACAAATATAAAAGATATATATGCTATTGGGGATTGTGCTACAACTTTTTTTACGTCCATTAATAGAAGTAGTGTTGATTTTTCTATTTCTAATGCTCTAAGAACAGCTTATATTGCAACTCAACATATTAACAATCAAGATTTTACACCTTCTGGTTCCCAATTTACAAATGGCTTTTCTATATTTAATTACAATTTTTACGCAGCAGGTTTGAATTTAAAAACAGCACGATTATTAAGTGAGTCTATAGATTATATAGAAATAGAAGATTTCATTAGACCTGCTTTTTTGAGAAAAAATAGTCGTGTAAAATTAAGAATTAGCTTTGAAAAAAATACAAAGAGAATAGTAGGTGTACAACTTTGTAGTCAAGAAGATTTATCTGGACTATTATCAATGTTTTCTCTTGCTATAGAAGAACAAATTACATTAGACAAATTGAAAATGTTAGATTATTTATTTCATCCTAGTTTTAGCCAACCCTATAATTTTATTTTAAAGGCAGTAACAGGATTAAACATTGAAACATAATCGTTACTAAATGAAATCAAGAAATATACTGTATTACTCAATTCATTGAAAATATTTATCATAATTTTTAATAGAAAACACTATTAAAGAGAAAAAAGAGAGGTAAATCAAATGAAAAAATCTTTAAAACTTGCATCAGCAGTTATATTAATGTCCCAACTCCTTATAGCAACACCTTTCCATGTGTTGGCAAGCGAAAATTCAACATACAAAATTGCAAAAGAAAGAACCGAGACGACTGAAATGAGTAATTCCGATGTAACAGCAGAGAGTAGTGAACTTTTGACAACTTCATCAAGTGAAAGTAGTACGACTTCAAATGCCGAGTCTTCAACAACTTCATCAAGTGAAAGTAGTACGACTTCAAATGCCGAGTCTTCAACAACTTCATCAAGTGAAAGTAGTACGACTTCAAATGCCGAGTCTTCAACAACTTCGTCAAGTGAAAGTAGTACGATTTCAAGTACCGAATCTTCAACAACTTCAAGTAGTACAAGTGAAATAACTTCTTCGAAAGTGACAAAACCAAACCATATAGAATCTTCAAAAAAGGAAGCGCCAAAAACGGAAGGACAAACAAAAACTTTTTCGACACCACAGCAAATAGAATCAACAGAATCTTTCCAATCACAACCAATACTATCTGGTAATGAAGAAATTCATTTTGACAAAAATGAATCTGTAGAAAATTTTATTATGAAAATTGGTGAGTCTGCGAGAAAAATTGGTCAGAAATATGATTTATATGCTTCTGTTATGATTGCACAAGCGATCTTAGAATCTGCCAGTGGTCAAAGCCAGTTAGCTCAGGCACCGAATTACAATTTATTTGGGATAAAAGGAACTTATAATGGAAACTTTGTCATTATGGTAACAAACGAAGATTTGGGTAATGGAACGCTTTATACGACCCAATCAAAATTTAGAGTGTATGAAAACTATGAGGAAAGCTTTGAAGATTATGCCAAATTATTAACTAAGGGAATTAGTGGAAATAAAGATTTTTATGCAGGAGCATTAAAAGCTAATAGTAAAACATATCGAGAAGCAACTAAATTCCTTACAGGACGGTATGCAACAGATACACAATACTATTTGAAGCTAAATGAATTAATTAAAACCTACGATTTAACCAACTATGATAAAGAAGTTAAAGGTCCACAAATGAGTAAGACTGGATACCAAGTGCCTATTCATAATTATTCAATAACCAGTTTGTTTGGAAATCGTGGAAATGAATTTCACCGAGGACTTGATATGGCAGCTACACAGGGTGAGCCGATTCATGCAGTTAAAGCTGGTAAGGTTGTTAAAGCAGAGTTTCACCACTCTTGGGGAAATTACGTGGTGATACAACACGAAGATGGATCAACCGCGTTATATGCTCACCAGCAACAATACCTAGTAAAAACTGGAGATAATGTTTTGCAAGGACAAATAATTGGCTATGTAGGAAGTACTGGGAATAGTACTGGCCCACACCTTCATTTGGAAATTTGCAAAGATAGTAGTCTTTCTCAGAGCATGTTAGTTGATCCGAAAACCTTATTATTCGGAGACTAAAAAAGGTAATCAATCTGACAAAGTAACAAGAAAATGGTTGGATTCTTAGACCTTTGATCAGGATATTGAGACTGGAATTGATATCTCGATTACGATGGGTTTGACAAATAAAACAAGTCCATTATCGAATATCGAGTGTATTATTGCCGTCTTTATGCTCATATTTTGAGCAGGTTTCACTAGATGAAAACAATTTATCTATCTTGAGGATTTCGTGTACGTATCGTTCAGTCTTGTATTGTAAATTAGTCATAAAATCAGACTAAGAAAAATTGGAAATATTTTTTTCTGATTTATTAAAAGTTAATTGAAATTATATGGTACTTCTTTCTTGGGAGGGTAGGTGCAGTGAAGGAAAGATATGGTCACCTTACTGTTGTTGAGGAGATTACTCATAATGGATATAAAAAATATCGTTGCCTATGTGACTGTGGGAATGAAACGATTGTATATCGATCAAACTTACTATCAGGTAGAACCAAAAGTTGTGGATGTGGAAATTATAAAAATAGGCATAAATATAAAAATTTGACAAATAAAACTTTTGGTAAGTTAGTTGCAATCAAGCCAACTAAACTGCGAAGTGAAGGAACTGTTGTTTGGGAATGTCAATGTCTGTGTGGGAGAAAAAAGTTAGTATCGGCAAAGCGACTTCTAAAAGGTGATGTAAAAAGCTGTGGATGTTTGAAATCAAAAAAGCATCACATTGAAAATAAAAAATTCGGATTACTTACTGCAAAGTATCCTTTGGACAATAACTGTTCATGGAAAACAAAATGGGTTTGTCATTGTGAGTGTGGCAGTATGTGTGAGATAAGTTATAGTAACTTATTTTTTGGACATACTCAAAGTTGTGGATGTTTAAAAAGGCAAGAAACAAGGACATGTGTTGAAGGGACAGTAATAGAGTGTCTAACGTCAAAATTACCGAAAAATAATACAAGTGGTGTTAAGGGAGTTTATCGTTCTAAAGAGAAATAGATTGCGTATATAACTTTAAAAAAAAAGAGGTACTATTTAGGATCGTATGATTCTATTAAGAGTGCAGCTCAAGCTAGAAAAGATGCTGAAAATAAATTGTTTCAACCTTTGATTGACAAATATCGAGGTAATCATTAATTATTGTGGATAATAATTAACAGTGATATATAAACATCTATAATATATTATTCATACTATTGATATTTAGTATAATCCTATGGAATTGAATATCATAGCAATGTATTTGAAAAGCAAATTGGAAAACAAATAGGTGCAACACCATAAATATGAAAAAATTGGGAAAAAGTAGAATGGAAATTTGCTTACGTCTCACGAGATAGCTCACACTATTAATCTGAAGAACAATGAAGTCGACTTTTAGAAATTGCTAGAAGAAAGTAAAGCGAATTATCACTAGTTACTATAGAGTAAGTTCAAATAAAGCATCTCCAACTTACATGGTTACATGAGGATATCAAATCGAAATTACTCAAGCTTCCTATGGCTAGAGTCGCGAGAAGTTGTTGGGCAGTAGACATAGGTTATATTGTTCTTAGCTACACGATCATTAGAAAGGAAATCCTATTATGTATAGTTATCAAGAAGATGCAAAAGTCCAAAAAAATCGCTGGTGGATTTTGATTGCTATATCTATGTTTACCTTCATGTCCACATTGGATGGCAGTATTGTCAATATTGCACTACCTACCATCTCAGATGATATGGGCATACCAATGAATCAAGCGGAATGGGTAGTGTCCGTTTATCTGATGATTGTCTGTTCTTGTTTGTTGCTGTTTGGTAAAATTGGCGATAGCCGTGGGAAAATCAAAGTATTTCGGATTGGTACGCTGATCTTTGTCTTGGGATCGCTGTTGTGTGGGTTCAATCATTCGCTAGGTATTTTATTGTTCGCACGGGTGGTACAAGCCATTGGTGCTAGTATGACTATGGCTACAAATGCCGGAATCATCACGGAAGTCTTTCCCATACATGAACGTGGTCGGGCATTGGGAGCAATAGGTGCGTTTGTTTCATTAGGCTCGATTGCTGGACCAGGTCTTGGCGGCTTGATTTTGTCCCAATTTTCTTGGGCGTACATTTTTTGGATCAATGTACCGGTGGGAATCGTAACGATGTTGATTGCTGAAAAATTCTTACCAAAAGATATCACCATGAGCGGCCATACAATCGATGGAGGGGGCTTTGCTGCCATTGCGGCTACGATTATCAGCTTTTTTGGAGCAATCTTTTTGGGGCAAGAAAGTGGCTTTTTCCATCCAGTCCCCCTTGTACTGTTCGTAATTTCAGTGATTGCCTTTGTCAGCTTTTTAAAAGTTGAAAAGAAAGCAGCCTCTCCATTGATTTCTTTCGGTATTTTTAAGAACAAGATTTTTACCATGAGCTTGATTACAGCCTTGTTGATTTTTTCTTCCAACTTCTTTGTCAATGTAGTGATTCCTTTTTATCTGCAAAATGCTCGCGGGTTGAGTCCTAGCTATGCTGGGCTGTTGATGATGGTCTTTCCTTTGATGATGGTCGTCGGGGCGCCTTTAAGCGGCTACCTGACCGACCGGGTTGGCCCGGAGATTTTGGTATTAGTAGGCTTGGGCTTATTGTCGGTAACCCAGGTCATGTATATGTTTTTGTCAGTGGACTCTCCTTTGTGGCTATACATTGTCGCTACTGCCATCATGGGTGCCGGCAATGCCTTGTTCCAGTCCCCCAATAATACGATGGTTATGAGCTCGGTCACTATCGAAAACTTGGGACTGGCAGGCTCGATGAATTCCTTTGCCCGAAATTTGGGGATGGTCAGCGGGATTTCGCTTTCTACGACGGTCTTATATCAAGCGATGTCTGCTAAGATGGGCCAGCAAGTAACTAACTATATCGCAAATCGGCCGGATGTCTTTTTATATGGAATGAAGATTACCTTTTTAGGCAGCTTTGTTTTGTGTTTTGTTGCCTTTTTCCTGACTATCTGGCGTGTCAAAAAACAAGGAGG
>NZ_JBKWZF010000040.1:0-12767 GCF_046991905.1 Finegoldia sp.
AGATATTTCACAAATGTCCCTGTACCTCATCCGGATAGAGGGTCCGCCTCCTAAGCGGTAAGTGGAAGACAACCCTGTTGATTAGCAATGCCGTACAAAACACTGATTTATTCACAAACACCCTCATAGTAAAATGGATATTACGGGTTCCTCCTAAGAATCAAGTGCAGGTTCGATTCCTGCTGAGGGTGCCATTATTTAAAGGCTTAAATCACATTTCGCGATGTGATTTTTTTCTTTTTTTGCTAATCAACTCAGGCATTTTGCTAATCAGATTTTTGTGTAACCATATTTTCACTTTTTCTTGCTGTGAAGTTTTCACAACTTTTTATCATCAGAATCGAATCTTTCTTATTGTATTTGCTAATCAATATCGCTTATTTGCTAATAGCAGAAATTAAAACTGTTTAACACCTGATAAACCAGAATAATACTATCGTATATAAAAAGGGATAAAATCCCTTTTTTGTTATATCATTGCTTCAACGCATCTATCAACTCCCTCATTAACTCTGGGTCTTTCTGTAATGCTTTCATCAGCTTATCAACACTCAATTCAGTTTTTTTATTCTTACTGCTTTTTTCGTCTATTTCCTGTTTATAAAACTCTGAATTGAATTTCTGTGCATTTACTTTTCGATCTTCATCCAGTATATGACTATATACATCCATTACCATATCAGCCTGTGCATGCCCTGTATCACCTTGTGTTGCTTTGATATCGCCATGGTTTAATTTCAGTTTATATGTTGTGCTTGAGTGTCTCAGCGAATGAAACACAACTTTGGGCAAGCCTGCTTTTTTAAGCAGTTCATCAAATTCCTTTGAAATAATATCTCTGGCAATTGGTCTTCCATCTTCTAATGCTATGACTAGATCATAATTTTTATATTCTTTTCCGAAAAATTCTTTGTACTTTTGCTGATCCTGTCGCCATTCACGCAATAGGTAAGCGAGCTGTTCAGGCAACCATATTTTTCTGATACTACTATCTGTTTTAGGTTTCTTTAAAACTAATCTTGTCTTATGCTCTTGTTTTAAGATGATTGGTGGAAATACAAATTCGATATCTTTTTTTCCCAGCTTCTCCATTGCATCAACAGACACTCTGGATAATTCTCTGGATACTTGTATGTGTGCATCATTATTAGCAATATCTTCATCACTAATATGTATGTCTGACCATTTTAGTCCCAGTGCCTCCCCAATCCGCAAGGAACAAGCAAATGCCAAGTGTATGGCAATCGTAAGTTGTGGATAATTGCAAGCTCTCAATGCTATTAGAATCTCGTCGGAGGTTAATATAGCTCGTTTTTGATATGTGTGTTTAGGTGGTGTCACATTTTCAAATGGATTCTTTTTAATAATTTCCCAACGCTCTGCATTGTGGAAAGCGCACTTCAATGATTTGTGTATCTGCATAATTACACCAGTCGTTGCTGTATTGCTTCTTTTGTTTTTTACTTTGCTTGCTGAATATAACAATTCATGATAATACTTTTCAATCGATAACGGCGTAACCTCCTGCATTTTTACATCTCCCATATAGGGAATAACATAATTTGTAAATATACGCTGATTACGGGTATAACTGGATAATGCCCATTTTTTTGCTCCATACAATTCCATAAAGGTATCTAAATACTCACTCACTGTAAGTTGTGATGGTGCGACAAATACCCCCTCCTGTAAATCGTTTTCTACTGTTATCTTTCTTGCTTTTGCCGCCGCATGTGTAGAAAACGATTCCCATTTCTGTTTTTTCTCACCGTCACTATTCAGATGCGAATAAATGACACTGTAACCATTACCTCTTTTCTTTATTGTTGCCATGTTATCACATCCTTTCTTATTCTCACTTATTGTATATAATCTTTTTTCATTTTACGAATGTGCGATTTTCAGATGCATAGATTAAAGGCAGGATTACTTTATTCCTGCCTTTAATCTATGTATCAATTCTTCTTTCATTTCATCAGACTGCTTTAACATATTCACCAATGCTCTTATTTCTGCCTGTTCTTTATTTTCCGGAATATATTTAGCAAAAGATTTATTAGTTTCAAGAATATCTAATGTATGATAATTCAGACTTGGAATTGGTAATACTAATTCACACGGATAAAATCGCTTAGCATTTTGCATCCCAAAAAATCTTAAACTGGCCAGTGTAACCGGAGGCAGTTCTGCTTTATCTCTCAATGCCTTGAAATGTTTTGTTGCACTGCGCTGATCATAGGGACTGCCATCGGGAAAACACAATATAAGATTCTCATCGCACCTCGTTTTAATGAGGTCATTTTTTTGAAGTCTCTTCCATTCTGTTAATACCAGTCCTATTGATTTGTTCACTTTTACACAGCGCTTTTGATCTGTTTTTTCACTGATTAAACAGGTATTTGTATGCGCAAAGTATTTACTCTGGAATATGGTGATAATTTGTTCATCTTCGATTCGATTCAAATATTCTTTATTGACTCTTTTAAGTTTCTTATCCACTGTAAGCATGCAGTTACCGTTCCATAGAATGCCGTCATTGATGTCTACATCTGTCCAAGTTACTGCTAATGCTTCCTCTATACTTAATCCGCAGCCGAATAATAAGTTTAAAAAAACATATAATTTAGGATCTTCACAAGCGTCTAACAACTGTCTGAAGATTGCAAGTGTCCATTTATGATTCACTTTCACTGCAATTTTATTTTCTTCATAGACTTGATAATCTGTAAATGGATTATCATGTAAATATCCCAGTGATATTAGATAGTCACATGCCGACTGCATCAGAATCAATATCTTACGCTTAACTGAATAAGGTATATACTCGGTTGCTTCTTGATTTCTTTTTCCAATGCCTTGCATATGTTCTATTTCATCCATAAATTTATCGCTGAACGATTTACTGATATCCTTAATCTTGCTATTGCCAATGACATGAATGATATAGTTATGCAAAACACCAACATATCCATCATATGTGCTATTGTGCCATATTTGATACCCTATGATAGAGCAGTAGCTACTTAAATAATCTCTCAACAACATATTGGCTGATACCTTGAAATAATCTTCTTTGTTATCCTCTATCTGTTGCTTGCGTGCTACTGCTTCTTCATAGTTGAAGTATGTTTCCCAGCATGTCTTCGTTTTACTCTCATAAACCACAGAATACATTTTTCTACGCTTGATTATGATTGCCATTACTTTACTCCTCCTTTATTCGCTTTTTTGTTTATTCAACCAGTCATCGAATGAACTTTTTGATATACGTAAGGTTCTGCCGACTTTGACAACGCTAAACTCTTTTTTTGCGACAAGATTATACGCTGAATTTCTTCCTATACCTAAAATTTTCATAATATCATAAACGGTATACGTCTGCTTTTCTGTATCCTCCATATCGAGTTCCTCCTTTCAATGTTATTTTAAATGTTATTGGCAATCATTACGAATGTGCGATTTTGATACTCACAGATTTCTTATACTATTTGCAAGCTTATTTTGATAGCTTTATCCAATAAAAATAGTTCACGTTCATCTAAATTACCTACATAACTTTTTAGCCTTATATTGTCAATCGTTCGAATTTGCTCAGTCATAATCACGGAGTCAAACTCTAAACCCGCACGAGATTTAATAAATACATGGGTAGGTAAATCCGGTTTGCGATGTGATGCTTTGGTTACTATTGCTACAACAGTCGTATCACTATAGTAATTGCCAATATCATTCTGAATGATGACAACGGGGCGAAGACCTCCTTGTTCTGATCCCATTACGGGATTTAAATAAGCAAAAAATATACTGCCTCTTCTTAATGATTGCATTGTATGCCTCCTTTCAGTATGTATAAGCAAGGGTTACTTCCTTGCTTGTTATGTGCGAACTCTCAGACCTGCAATATCCTCTGTGTCTATACCAACTAGATACCATTTATCAGACATTTCTATTCTTGTTGGTACCCATCGTCCGTTGACGAATACATCTAAGCAATCTCCACAATGCAGACCACCGTAATACGTAGTCAGGTCGTATCTGATATCGAATCGCTCTGTTTTTTTATCATAGATCAATGTTCCTTGCATAAATACCACCTCCTCGTAAAAAGGATAGATTTCTCTATCCTAGTATCGAAATTCAAAATAATATTTTGTATCGCTCATGACATATTGGTCATCAACGTTAATTTCCTGTACGTAATAATAACCCGCCTGATGAACAGTACCTATACCTTTTTTATCGTCCAAGCGGATGATATCTACCAAACTGTCTTTATACAGTACTACTTTATCTTGCCATTTGATATCATCTGCTGCATAAATACCAAATACCACAGAATTATAGTCAGGGTCTTGTAATTCAGATGCTTCCAAAAACTTTGATAGTTTTACAGTGCCATATTTTCTGCCGTCCGCAAAGATCACGGCATCCTCATCTGTCGGCGGAGTGGGCGGGTCAACTGGTACTGTCGGTAAGCCTGCTGTATTCTTTACATGCACAGATGTAACCAGTGTTGTAACTGCACCGAGGGAATCCTTTACCGTATAGGTTACTGTGTAATCACCAGCCGTATGCTCCTTGATTGTAGAGGTCTTGACGGTTACTTTGTTACTGATTTCTCCGTCAAGATCGTCATAGGCGATTACATTTTTCAATAGGACTTTATCACTGATCGTATCCTCAGTATCAAACCACCGTTCACTCGCATGAATCACAGGGGCTAGATTTTCTTCAACGGTGACTTTAATCGTCTTCGTGGTACTCTTACCGTATTGATCTGTTACTTTATACATCACGCTATAGATACCATGATGATCCAGTTTTACAGAATCAGCGATTACTTTTATGCCAGCTGTAAGGTCATGGTCTTCAATATCAGTTGCAGTTACATTCTGCATTCTAATGGTTTCAATCCATTCTTCTTTTGTATACTGCCCCTCAACGAAACGCTTGTGATCGGCAAATATCTCTAACTTCGGCTTATGATTGTTCTTGATCGTTACATCGATCGTTTTCATCATTTCTTTCCCGCCGCTGTCAACGACTTTATAGGTTACTTCATAAGATCCGGCAGTATCAGGCTTCACATTGTTTTTAATGATTTCCACCTTATTTGTAATGTCACCATCTTCACTGTCAAATGCCGTAACATTCTTCGCTAACTCTTTCAGCAGTGTTTCTTCTGTGAGTTCCCCCTCGTAATAAGATTTATTTCCTGCCTTGATGATCGGCGGTACATTTAAAATGATTTCGACCTGAATTGATTTGGTATGTTGCTTTCCATAAGCATCTACTACATGATAATTCACTCGATAAAAACCGACCGTTTCCATATCTACATCATCTTCAATGACCTCAATCTTATCTGTGATGTTGCCATCTTCGACATCAATTGCTTCCACTCCATCCAGAACATGATCTTTCCATTCCTTGTTGGAATATTCATGTTGCATATATTTACGATTGCTTGCAGTTATCAGAGGCGCAAAGTTATACTTTATCTTGACTTGTGCATTTACCTCTGTTGTCTTGTTGTACTGATCCGTAACAGTATAAACGACTTGATAATCACCAGGTGTTGCAGGATCAACATTGTCAGATTTGACTTTTACTTTTGATGTCATATTGCCATCTTCGATGTCTGTTGCTGTTACGGCATCCATCAAATAATCTTCTTCCCAGTCTTCCTGTGTGATTTCGTCCTCGAAGAACTCATAATTTTTATATTCTATGGTTGGCGGATTATTGAACAGAACAGTGACTTTCATTTCCTTGTTTACGGTAGATCCAACGGAATCCGTTACTTGATAATTGATAGCATAACTGCCTGGCACATTTAAATTTACCGAATCTTTTGTGATCTTGATCTTTGATGTCATATTGCCATCTTCTTTATCGCTTGACGTTACACCCTTTAACTTTAGTTTTTGCCAGTCATCAAAACTGTACTGTTTATCATGTATGGTAATGTTGGCTGCATTGATAACAGGATATGCATCCCATTTAGCGTAGAGGGTAAAGTTATTCGCACCGATCAGAGTGTTGAAGTTATAAGCAGTCTGGAATGTCGCATCTGTATACCAACCCATAAATTTATAGTTAGATTTGGATGGATTCGCAGGCTTTGCGACCTTTGTCTGATAGGTCACTGACTGTGTTGATATGGCAGAACCGCCCATAGAATTAAACGACACATTATAGTTATTGATCTTATATTGTGCGGTAATATCTCGGTTGGCAGTAATATTGGTGCCATTGTTATTCCATCCAGTAAAAGTATAACCGACCCGTGTCGGATTACTTGGCGGATAGGCGTTGCTTGTATATGGCACCGACTGTGTTTTTAAAACAGTGTTATTGTAATCAAGGTATCTAACAGTATAATAATTGATTTGATACTGTGCACTAATCGTCCTAGCGCCTGTTATATTATTGCTGTTTGTAGACCAGCCTGTAAATGTATACCCAGTACGAGTAGGATTAACAGGTGGGGATGCATTATTATACTTCTGTACATTTTGCGTTTTTAAAATCTGCCCATTATAATCTTTATACGTTACGGGATATGATGGATATGGTATATAGATATCTTTATCAATGCTGACTTGTGTCATCGCTCCGGATTCCATATCCTGCAGCCGCACATGATGTGTTTTCCCAGCAGTAACTTGAATATCCGCTGTACCGAAAAGCCGGGTATCATTACTGAATTTGTTACCAATACCAACTTTATCACTGTATGTTGCTTTATGAACACCATCTAAATATAGACCTACTGCGACAGCTTGATACGTGTATGAGTCTCCGTGGTGAAAATTGTAATACCTGAAACGGTATGTACCGACATCACGGCTATCATCATACGCTACCATTTCCATCGTTACGATTTCACCGAACGTACCACCATAGGCGTCGATACTGTTTCTACCGATTTCTTCTTCAGCTGCTTTGACAGATTTCATTCCGCCGCTGGAGCAAACTAGAAATGCACTCAAGATTGCAAGACAGACGACAGCCATCTTTTTTAAAATTTTCTTATGCTTCATTTGCTTTTTATGTTCCTCTCCTTTCCTTCTATACATGACTTTTTCCTCCTTTCTTCAAACAATCATCATGTAACATGATCATTCTTTAAAGAAAACGAGAGGTGATGATCCACACTCTCGTTTCGGGTATTACTTATTCAATTTCTTCCTTTTTCTTAACAACGCTGCTAAAAGGAAGGAAGATCCGGCAAACAACCCGATGATATAATCATTGGATTGTACTCCAGTGTTGACCTTTTCGATAATGTGGTCTGCAATCATGATGGTTTTATCCTCATTATTGTAATACCACTCATCATCAATGACGACTTTGACAACATCTGGGGATGGTGTATATCCATCCGGTGCCTTTGTTTCTTTGATGTAAACTGTCTGATATGCTAAATGATCGAATTTAGCAATACCATTTTTACCTGTTGTTACTTTAGCAAGCACCTTCGTACATTTTTCATCAGAATACATTGTAAATTCCGCATTTGCTAATACCTTTTCATGGTCTTTCGCATCCACTTTTTTTACCTTGATGAACGTATAAATTCGCTCGTCTTTCATTACTATTTTTTGTACTTCGCCAGTTTCTTTCACCGTAAACTGAATATCATCAGTTTTGTGATATCCATTTGGTGCGTTTACTTCGTGTAAAATATAGTTTCCTGTTGCCAGTCGATCAAATCGTACAGCTTTATTACCTGTATTCCATTTCTCAACTAAATCTTTTTTATTGTCTTGATCTAAACGGTACAGTTCCAATTCTGCATCAGGTAATTGCTGTTTTGTTTCTGTATCGATTTTACTAATCTCCACTTTGGTAAAGTCATCTACCATTGTGAATACCTGTAAACTGGTATTGGCTTCAACTTTGAACTGCATATCTTCAGCAGTTACATAACCTTCTGCAGGCGATGTTTCTTTCAGGACATAGTTACCGGATGGTAAGCGGTCAAAATGCATTGTTTTTCCTGTGGATACCCAAGCTTTGATTTCTTTCTTCGTATCTGCGTTATATAGTACCAAAGCAGCGCCTGCAATCGATCTGTTCGTTTCTTTATCAACTTTATCAATATCAACTTTTGTAAAGTCATTATCGACATACAGTGTTTTCTCGACCAATGCGTCTTTATCATTTTCAGGAGTTAGGGTAACTACATGTACTAATGGGTCTAATACATATCCCTCTAATGTTTTTGTTTCAACTACGTTATAGGTACCCATTGGCAGATTTGCTAAATGAATGGCACCTAATTCATCGGTCATATGGTATCCATCTTCACTGATATCAACAGATACTGGATCACCTTTGTGATATTTGATAATCTTGTTTCCATCCTCATCTAATGGATGTCCAATTTCGTAGATATCCTCAGCTGCAGTAACGCGATACTGAATGCCTGAAAGGTTTTCTTTTGTTTCTTTATCACTCTTATAGATATGAAGATTGCCTCTGTATGCTTTGTTCTCATAAACAACCTCAATCAATTGACCATCATCATCAATGTTAGCTGTCTTGATAGTTTGATTACCAGCATATCCACTTGGTGCCTGTTTTTCCCTTACATACACTGTTGATTTTTCAATACCCTTCATTTCCGCATACCCATCTGAACCAGACTTGATGGTTGCTAAAATCGTTTTGAAATCTTTGTCTCGTGATAACTCAAATTCTGCACCTGCAAGTGATTTGCCAGTATCAGCGTCCTTTTTCAAGACTTTGATATCACCACGTTTTACCTTGTTTTCAATCGGCTGGCCATGGTTGATTTCAATCACTGTTTCTTTGTCACCTGCATATTCAAAATTGAACGGTATTTTTTCCTTGCTCAATACATACTGGTCATCTGTTGCCAATTCCTTAAGATAGTAATCTGCCGCAAAGTCTACATTGATCTTGCCCTTCAGCGTATCCTCCAGTGATACAACTTGGATCATGCTGTCTTTATCCAAGACTTTTTCACCATTCACAGTTAAATCATCTTTTGTAAACACGCCAAATACAACATCTTTATATACATCTGCATTGTCGATTACATCAGAATCTTCAAATGCTTTATCGATGGTTGCAGTAGCACGCTGCTTATCATTAAATGGTTTCATCGTTTGATTGACTAATTCTGTTTCTTGATCTTTATATAACAAATCAAATTCATAAATTTTACTGTCAATCACATAACCATCATCATCGCAAGCAGTTTCCTGC
This sequence comes from Finegoldia sp., assembly GCF_046991905.1. Lineage (NCBI taxonomy): Bacteria > Bacillati > Bacillota > Tissierellia > Tissierellales > Peptoniphilaceae > Finegoldia > Finegoldia sp. The sequence continues at coordinate 9,241 of NZ_JBKWZF010000040.1, forward strand.
ACCGTATAAGCCCCTAGTGGCAGTTTCGATGATTTTGTAGCTGTCTTACCATCGGTTTTAAGTGTTTCAACTAGATCGCCTTTATGATAATAATACCGTGTACCATCAGCGCTCTTGATATCTTCTCGTGTTTTGATTTCATAAGTTACACCAGATAATAAACCCTCCTCAAACTTTGGCTGATAGAGTGTTCCATATTCTGTTTCTGTTGCTTCATAACCTTGGAACAGATCGGCTGTCTTTTCAACAATTAACTGGCCTTTTGCCGGAGCATCTGCGAACTGAATCGTTGTAATAAAGCTAGTTCCATCAGGACCAATTTGATGCGCACCATCATCTGTAATCGTAAAAGGCTTTGACTCTTTACTTAACAGCATACCATTCGGAGCCTTAATTTCTTCTATTTGATAATGACCTGCACGCACACTGTCCGGTGTCATAATATTACCATCCTCATTCGTTGTAAATTCCGTGACATATTTGCCCAGCAGATCACCATAAACCCAAAAGCCAACATATTCATCAGTATCAAGGTTTTTGATTTTAAATGTTGCACCAGCCAATCGAACTATATCACCAGTTTCAGAATCTACTTTGACAATACCGATAATCGTTTTAAACGGAGCATCATTTTGTACAACCCATTTCATTGGTTCTCGGCTGTCATCGATAACGTCAACAAAGAAATCAGGTACTTTATTATGATTAGGAGGTGTGATTGTTTCACGCACACGATATTTTCCATATGGTAATTCAACCGATTTTGCAAAACCCTCATCATCAGTTACTAATTCATCATAAGTCCGTGCTTGGTTCCAACCAACTTTTTTTACTTCACTCTCTAATTTCACTTCAAAATGTGCACCTTTTAATGCTGGTGTTGTTCCTGATTCACCATCACTGCTAATTTTAATAATTTTAAATGCACGCTTCATTACCTGTTCACTGCTTGTTATATCACGAATTTCAACAGTTTTATTTTCATCTGTATAATTCAAGTTAATGTCATGTGCAGTTTCATCCAGTAAGTAACCTGTACTTGGATTTTTTTCTACTATCTCATATTTTCCAAGATACAAATTTTCAACTTTAGCAACTGCGTCTTTGATTGACATTGTTTTAACAATGGCACCTTTTTTGTGAATAACATGTCCATCATCTGGACTTATAATGTCTTCTTTTGCTTTCAACAAATATACAGCACCCTCAAGTGTTGCATCACCTTGAGCTGTTTTGCCTGTTTCTTTGTCGATTTTAGATAATTGCACAGTACCTAAAGTTCGCTTATTGCTTAACGATTTTTCAATCGTCACACCATTCTCACGAATCTTGAATGGTACCTGTTTGCTGTTTACAACATAATTTTCTGGAGCTTTTGTTTCTACAAAATAATAATCACCCCATCTGATACCAGTTAAAGATGCGATTCCTTTATCATTCGTAGAAATAGTTTTCACTAAAGTACCGTCAGATTTATAGATAGTAAATTCAGCTCCAGCTCGATTCACTGCCTTGCCAGTATCTTTATCAAGTTTCTGGATTTCTAAATTACCAGTCTTATAGATATTAGAGGCGTTGAATGCTACCGTATCATTGGGAATGATGGTTACTTCTCGGATCGTATTGTCTAGGATAAAAGGTTCAGGTACAGAAACTTCTTGTATATAAACCTTTTTAGGCAATAATTGCTCAACAAGAATAGTTCCATCAGCCCCAGTTGTATAAGTACCAATTGGATTGCTCATATCTGCATTATAAGATAAAGAAAAAGATGTGTTTGGAACATAAGTCCCATCCTCATCTTGCTTGGAGATATTCATTTTACCGTATTTATTTACTTTTACAGATATGTTAATGCTATATGGATCGCCAACTCTAAACAGTGCAACATCCTGTCCATTATCTGCTGAGGATCTATATGCTATCGACGCTCCTAAGCATTCATCCAGAATACGACTAAGCTCTATTTTTAAATTTTCAGGTGTGTCATTATTGGGAGTAATAACTAGCTTATTTCCATTTACAGATACGCTTGATCCTCCATTAGATGTTATATGATAATTGTTTAGGACATCATTCTTGTCATTTAAAGCTAAAGAGGAACCTAAATCAACTTCGTGATCAGTTGAACCAAAATTCGGTAATACGCTATGTCTACTAATTTTATATTGCACTTTTGATTTTAGTGTTTGATATTTAGAACCAAAATCCCCATACCTGTTGGTTATAGTAGCTCCTAATGCCTCCCATATCATGAATTGAGTTGTTGCATAGTCATTGTCTGTTTTTGATGTTGTATCCCATCCATAATAAACAATCAATGATAGTTTTTCCTTCAAATCGAAAGGAATATCATCATTTTTACTATAAGAACCACCAAATCCAAGGGTGGTTGGCTCGATACAAAATGCAATTTCTCCATTGATTGTAATTTTAGCTAATCCATCATACCAATATGCAGTGTTGTAACCAAGTTTTATTTCTGCACCAGTTCCAGCAATATTTCCTAAATTAATTGGTTGATAAGTTTGAGCTTTTATATTGCTAGTATTTCCGATTAAAGCTGTAAAAGCTAATAAAAAAGCAAGAGTAGAACCTCTAATCTTGCTAAGAACCTTATAAAATTTTGTTTTACTCATTTCTTAACCCTCTTTCGTAAAAAAACACTTAATTTTTTAAGTGTTCTTGAATATTTCTATATAATACATTACTGACTTAATGGATAAAATCCTACACTATAGCCTTCATTTCCACAAATATCATGAACTGTAGCAACAACAACTCTATGATTTTCAGGACAATTATCTTTGCCCCACTGTAACACAGCATTGTAGTCATAGTCAGCATACCCACTATTTCCTAAAGATTTCCATTGCCCATTAGCTTTACATGTTGTAGGTGGTGGGGTAGGATTTGTTTGATTATTACCACCGCTATTACTTCCACCACTATTGGTAGGCGGGGTATAATTATTTGTACTACCTCCTTCATTATTTGTAGGTGGAGTATAATCATCTGTATTAGATGGATTTACAACTGGTTCTTCTGTTTTTTCATTGACATGTACTGTATACTTCATCTCTGATGCCAACTTGTTTTTATCTACTGCTATTACAGTAACAGTATAATCACCTGCAACCGATGTATCTACATCACCAGTAATGGTATAGTAATTGTTTTCCTTTGCTTTTTTTTCATAGAATATCTTTCCGTCCACAGGATCATTAACACTTTTTATATTTGATTTCACATCAAATTTTGCACCGTTTTCAAGTGTAACTGTATTCTCCTTAAAAGTAATAACAGGTGCTTTGGTATCCTTTATTTCAATGGATAAAGATTTTTCTTTACTATATCCATCTTTAGAGATTTTGTAAATGAACTCTTTTTTTCCTAACTTTTTGGTATCTACTTTATTGGTAGGTAATGTGACTTCAGGTTCTCCTTTCTTGTCTTTGATAAAGCTATTAAAGTCTACTTTCGTTACACCATACTCAATATAAACATTCTCCTTGAATGTGATATTC
>NZ_JBKWZF010000041.1:0-12258 GCF_046991905.1 Finegoldia sp.
CAGTTTGTGTTAAGTTAGATTTATCTGCAACTGGTGTCTTAGCTGGTACTGTTGGTTCAGTTTTTTCTGCTGTTGTAGGAGCTTTTTCTTCTACTAAGTCTGTACCCTTGATTGTGTCTTTTGATCCATCTGGGTATGTGATTGTTGCTGTTCCGTCGTTTCCAACTTCAACCTTAGTTCCTTCTGGGAATTTATCTTTGTTTGCATCTTCAATAGCTTTCTTAACTGCATCTTTTTCAGTTTGTGTTAAGTTAGATTTATCTGCAACTGGTGTCTTAGCTGGTACTGTTGGTTCAGTTTTTTCTGCTGTTGTAGGAGCTTTTTCTTCTACTAAGTCTGTACCCTTGATTGTGTCTTTTGATCCATCTGGGTATGTGATTGTTGCTGTTCCGTCGTTTCCAACTTCAACCTTAGTTCCTTCTGGGAATTTATCTTTGTTTGCATCTTCAATAGCTTTCTTAACTGCATCTTTTTCAGTTTGTGTTAAGTTAGATTTATCTGCAACTGGTGTCTTAGCTGGTACTGTTGGTTCAGTTTTTTCTGCTGTTGTAGGAGCTTTTTCTTCTACTAAGTCTGTACCCTTGATTGTGTCTTTTGATCCATCTGGGTATGTGATTGTTGCTGTTCCGTCGTTTCCAACTTCAACCTTAGTTCCTTCTGGGAATTTATCTTTGTTTGCATCTTCAATAGCTTTCTTAACTGCATCTTTTTCAGTTTGTGTTAAGTTAGATTTATCTGCAACTGGTGTCTTAGCTGGTACTGTTGGTTCAGTTTTTTCTGCTGTTGTAGGAGCTTTTTCTTCTACTAAGTCTGTACCCTTGATTGTGTCTTTTGATCCATCTGGGTATGTGATTGTTGCTGTTCCGTCGTTTCCAACTTCAACCTTAGTTCCTTCTGGGAATTTATCTTTGTTTGCATCTTCAATAGCTTTCTTAACTGCATCTTTTTCAGTTTGTGTTAAGTTAGATTTATCTGCAACTGGTGTCTTAGCTGGTACTGTTGGTTCAGTTTTTTCTGCTGTTGTAGGAGCTTTTTCTTCTACTAAGTCTGTACCCTTGATTGTGTCTTTTGATCCATCTGGGTATGTGATTGTTGCTGTTCCGTCGTTTCCAACTTCAACCTTAGTTCCTTCTGGGAATTTATCTTTGTTTGCATCTTCAATAGCTTTCTTAACTGCATCTTTTTCAGTTTGTGTTAAGTTAGATTTATCTGCAACTGGTGTCTTAGCTGGTACTGTTGGGTCGATAGAGTCTGTTTGTTTTGAAGCATCTTTCCAAACAGCATATACTGTTGTTGGTTCAGTTAGTTTTGTTACATCGATAACATCTGCTTCTTTAGCATCAGCTGTCTTTGCCCAACCTACAAATTCTTTTCCTTCTAATTTTGGATCAGCTGGTTTGTTTACTCCATCTTTTATATCATCTGTCTTTGTAGTTGAATTATCATCAAACTTACCACCATTAGCCTCGAATGTTACTAGTTTTTCATCAGTATAAATTGCGTAAACTACTTGGTGTGTAGTTATTGGAGTTTCTGCAGTGAATTTCATTGAAGCATCAACTTTGTTGAAATCTGCTGATTTAACAGTTGTTGCTCCAAGTTCATCTTTACCTGCTTCAGTTACCCAACCTAGGAATGTTTTTCCTTCTGCTGTTGGAGCTTTAACAAATTCATCACCTGTGTTTGCTTTAACAGTTGCACCTTCAAATCCATTTGGTGCGTATCCTTCATCGCCAAAGAATTTTAAATTGTCTGGAACTACTTTTACAGATTGTTTTGTTCCATCGTCGAAAGCACCATCTGTTGCATCAAATAATACTCTTGTTTTAACCCTAACTTCTAGCCAATCTGATGGAAGTGATGATCCATCTGATGCGTTAATTATTAATCTCATGTCTTTAACTAAAGTCAAAGATCCATCTGGATTAAGAACGCCAGCATTTCTATCTTCTTTTAATTCATAGAAATCCTTTAGATTTAATCTATATGGAGAAGCTACATATTCTTTTCCATTTACAGTTATTGTCTTAGTATAATCTTTTGTTGTATTACCTTTATCATCATATTCATTTGCATCAGCATCAATTTTTGATATATAGATTACTCCATTTGGATCTATATATCTCATTCTGATTTTTCCACCATCATATTTGGTAAATCCAAGAAGTTCTGATGTGTTTTTCATGAAGTCATCTGCATTTGTTGGATTTTGTCTTGGATTTTCATAGAAGTCTTTATATTGGTCACCTGTGTAGTCATTTGTAAATACGTTATGATATGGAGTATATAGAGATTTACCTATACCTATATTAGCAATATCATCTGTATGGTCAACCCATGCCATTTTTTCGTATTTTTTCTCAGATTTATCTATAGGATTAAATTCAATTTTTGAAGTTAAATTTTCTACCTTATTTCCACTTGGATCATATGCTTCAATTATAATAGAAGAACCTGTTTCTATTTTACTCATGTCAATTACATAATTACCATCCGTTTTTGTGGTAGCTACAAGAGTGCCTTTTAAAACGCCGTTTTTATCATCATGTTGCCAATATGTTTTTGGCTTATTTTTTGTAATATTAATAGTAACTTGTTCAGTAGACCCCTTTGGTGTATATATCAATTTATAAGTTCCATCCGGTTTACCAAGACCTTGACCTTCTGAGAATATATGCAAATCAATATTTCTATCTTTATTGTACTTAAGTGTTGCGGCGCCTTTATTTTCCTTAGATCCATTAGTTATCTCTACAAAATTAATAGAATTTGCATCATGATCAGCTGAATCTGGAAGTAGAATTCTAACCTTATCTCCAGCTTTGATTGTAGCGCCTTCACGAAGAGTTAATTTATAAATACCTTCTGTAATTTTTTCAATCTTGTCAAATCCTTTCCTACCAGTTTTAAAATCTGTATAATAACCTTGTTCAGTTCTGACAAAAGAGTATTTCTCATCGCCTACTTGAACCATAATTTGTTTACCTAGAGGCTCTTTACCTAAATCTATAGTAAAGCTATCTCCTTCAGGAACTACAAATTCATGGTCATATTCTTCTTCAAAAACAGTCCAACCATTTGTATTTGGCTCTATCCAACCAGCCATTGTATTAAAGTTTACTTTATTTTGACCTGTAGTATGGAATTCTTCAGCAAATTCGCTTTTATCTACAACATAATCTATACCTGCGAAATAGAAACCACTTTGGTTGATTCTTCCGCTCAATTTATCCACATGGATAACACTTACTCCATTTTTTTCAAAGTTAGATTCACCTATTACAAAATAAGCTAGCTTTCCATCTGCTGTATAGTTAATATTTTTCTTTTTAATACCTACTCTTGCACCCTTGGCAGGTGTTCTATCGGCATTTAATAATTGGGTATAGGCTATAAATCCTTCTTTATCTGCTTTTAGATATTTAACCAAGTTAGCATCGAACATTTGAACAAAACCAGTTGGCTTACCATCATGAGTATTACCCGGATTAATGTCGTTTCTTTCTGCTTGATATTGTGTTCTCAAGATTCCAAGATTACTTGTATCATCATATTGGTCAGGATTTGCAATAAACTCAGATAAGTATGATCTTTGCATTGCAAGCTTTCTATCTTGACTTTCTGGTCCTCTTAAAAACTCAGATTGGATATTATTACCTAAGCTTATAGATGTTGATCTTGTGTATGTTGTGTAGTCTAAGGCAGCTTTTTTAGGAGCGAAAGCATAGATTCTTTCTCCCTTACCATCAACTAACCTCATTTGAACTTGATAGTTAACCTTTCCAAGGCTATCTATTGTTTCTCCATTCTTTAGGACTATGTTAATAGGTAAGTTATTTATATTTTGAGTTCTTGTGGAAATCATGCCTGCAACATCTAATGTTTTGATTTTATCATTATTAGTGTCTGAAAATTTAAATCTATTTCCTTTTTCATCGACACCGTATGATTCTTCAAAATCTATCTTGTCATATAGGTCTCCAAAGTTAAAGGCAGCCTTCTTCCAAACTGCTGAAACAGCAGCAGATTTTTCCATATAAACTAATCTAAGGTTAGTTCTACCATTAGCATCAGTGAAGTAACCTTGATAGTTGATATCATTGATTTCGATAGGATCTGATGTTGTAACCCTTACTATTCTTTGGTCTTTTAATTCATCCGATTTACCAAGTTCCCAATGGTCGTCACCTTTTTTTTCTTTTTCTTCCCAGTTTGTTTTATCTGTTATATTTTTAGGAAGTTTTTCTTCTGCTTTACTAGCCCCAACTCTGTTCATTTTAGCGCCTGGTTCACTAAATTCTAGTTCTCCAAATCCACTATTTTCAAGGTCTTCTTGTGTTTCATATACTTTTACTGTGATGATTTCTCTCTTTGTTGATTGGTCAGCAAAAGTAATTTCTACTGTAGCTTTCTTATCTCCGGCTTCATTAGTGTCTGCTTCGTTAATTACTTTGATAGTTGCATCTTCTGGAAGGTTTTTAAAAGCTTTTCTGTAGTTTTCTACATTGTTACCTTTTACTACTTTAATAGCTTCTAATTCAGGTACATAACTATCTGCTTGTTTTGCTTGTTCTGTTTTTCCTTCAGTTGCTGTTTCAGATGTTTTTTCAGCAGTTGTTCTAACAGTTCTGTCTTGTGCGTTTGTTTTAGTTTCTTTTGAAAAATCACCTTGTACATGAGAAACTGGTTGTTCAGTTTCTGTTGTTTCAGCAGCTTTTTCTTTAGGTTGTTCTGATTTTTCTTCAACGTTTTCAGTTTTTGCAACTTCTGTTGATTCAACAGCTTGTGGTTGGTCAACTTTTCCAGCTGCAACAACGTTTGGGGTGAAGAACATCATGTAACCTAAAAGACATGAAACTACACCTACGGTTAGCTTTCTAAGACCGTATTTTGGTCTTTCATTAGAGCTTTTTGCTCTTTTTTCGGTAATGATTTTTTCAAATATTCTTTTGTTATTCATTACGTTTTCCTTTCTTATAATATTTTCTCTGTTGTTGGTTAGTTTTGAAATAAAATTAAAATTTTCCACTATAAATTATTACATTTTTGTAATATTTTCGTTCTAATTTAACTTCAAAAAATCAAACCACAACAATTGTGAACTCAGAATTTTATTTTTTAAATAATGGATAGCCCAGGAATTGGCTTGTAAACTAATTTACAAAATGAATTATTTGTTCAAAAGTTTTCTTACATTAAATAAAAAATTAATTCCTTGTATGGTTATTTTATCATAATGAACAAAAACTGCAACATTATTTATAGGAAATGAAATAGGTAAATGTTTCATTAATTTTTCTTATTTTATCGTCAATTTATGCTAAAGAGTGTAATCATGATAACATATAATCTTTTATTTTTATTATGATAAACTATGTATTGTTATGCTTTTCTATTCAATAATTATCAAAATCTAGATTAATCATATATCTAGGAAAATTTTTAAAACTCAGAAATTTAATTAAGGATATTAAATAATTGTTTAATTTATTAATAATTAGTAAATAAAAAAATAATTGATAAATATTTTTAACCAAATTCGCCGCTGTAAAATAAAAAAACAAATTAAAAAAATCAATTTACTTCATTAATTAGATTTATTTAGTTAAAATGTGTCAATGTTTTCATGAAATTATAGCGTTTATTTTTAACAATATGAATTTTTATTCCGTTGAGGATTTATTAACCTAAAAAGATTAAAAATATTATAATGAGACTTTGTTAACTTACATTAGAATCCTCTAGAAAATTTTATTTGCAAAAAAACACCAGAATTTTATTTCTGGCGTGTTCCATTTAACTTATCATGTATTTCATTTGTATGTGTGGAATTCCATCTTCTTCGAATGGCTCTGAGGTTTGAACGAACCCTAATTTTTCGTAAAATTTTTGGGCGTAGGTTTGTGCTTCTATGATTATGGAATCTGCGTGAAGTTTTTCTGTCGCAAATTCAATTGCTGTTTTCATTATTTGTGTTCCATTTCCTTTGCGTCTTTCGGTTGCTATTACTCGTCCGATGTGGAATGTATCATTTTGTTTGTACAATCTACAGTAAGCCAAGATAATTGAGTTGTCGTTTTGCAAGTATATGTGATGACTTATCAGATCGATGTCGTCTATTTCGTGGTAGGGGCATTGTTGTTCTACTACGAATACGTCGACTCTTAGTTTGTAGATGTGGAAGAGTTCTTTTGTTGTGAGTTTGTCGAATGGTTTGATGATTGTGTTCATGGTTTCTCCTAAAGGATAGCGATTATTGTTGTGTTGTTAGTTGTGGTTCTATTTGTGCGTCTTGTACGATTTTGTTGTGTGTTATTTCTGCAATTGTAATCAAGAATGTGATGATTAATGTCATTATTAGGAATGTAACATGTGGTGTGAATCGTACTGGTATTGTTTGCGGAAATTGTACAAGGTATCCGTAATTTGTATGCAATATTAGGTTGACTGTCATGATTGCTATGTTCATGATGCTTGTTGTCATGAGTGTGTGTTTTAGTTTAAGGGTGGATTTTCTTGCGGATAATATGCTAACACCACAAAATCCTAGAAGCAAATGGTTGGCGATGTATGTGAGGTTGGTTACGTGCGGCCACAGATATTTGGATGGATCTGGGAATGTAAATGCGATTATGCTACCGATTAGTCCCATCCACGCAAAATAGCGCATGAGTTTGTCGTCTTGTATGAGGTATGCTACCACCATCATGATGGCTGATATTCTACAGTGAAACAGTGGCAATCCTTCTTTGATGAGAAGTGTGTGGTTTCCTGCGTACCATGCAAGTAATATTATTTGTCCAAATAATCCCAAAAACAATGCCGATTTGAGTAGTTTGGTTTTGTGTTTGAGTTTGTATGCCAAAAAAATTACTAGGACTAATGATAGTCTTAGTAATGTTATGTTTATATTGGTGTAGGCATCTTCGGTGTATCTGAAAAATTCTTTCATTAATTTACTCCTCGTAGATTTACGACTTCACCTGTGTTGCAGACTTTTCTTACTCTGCCATCTTTGATGACGTAGCAATTGCCGTAGATTTTGTTTTCTGTTGGTATGATGAATGCTCCATCTTCTATGGCGTAGAATTTTCTTCCGTAGCTGTCGGGCAGTGTAACATCTTCCATGATTCGTTGGTTGTCGACTCGTTGATTTTTTACATCTGCGTAGTGTGGAAGCACGGATATGTCTACAATTCCAAGTCCTTTGAGAAATCTACGGTAGTGCGTGGATTTGACTTCGCCAAAGTTTTCGGGCTGAGCGTAGACTTCTGATGCTGAATTCATGCTTCCTGCGCTGATTCCAATCACAAGTCCGTCGTAGTTTTTGATGTATTTTTCAAGATGAATGTGGTGGAAGAATTTGTTCTGTGTCGGAACGTGACCTCCAGCAAGTATTATGAGGTTTGTTTGTGATATGAGCTGTTGTATGACTGATTTTTTGTATATGGATAGTACTTCCCAGTTTTTCACAGTAAATCCACTTTTTTCGAAGGCTTTTTTGTGGTGTGAGCTAATCGTATTGGTTAGAAGTGGTGAGTGTGGATCTGACGGAATGTACAGACAATTGATGTCTCCTACGTATTCGTGGATTTTGTCGACAAATCCATTTTGACTGTTAAGTTGTCTTTTGTCAGGGGACATTATGTCACTTGTAAGTATCACGTTCATTGCGTTCTCCTATATTTCGTGCAAATATATTTCGATTGGTATTGTTATTTTATTTTACCACAAAATGCGTGTTTTGGGAGATGTGGGTGGAAAAATTGGAGATGTTTTAGATTGAAAAAATAGATAAGAAAATTTGGCTGAATAAGTTAGCATTGAAACAAAAATAGACAAACCGATACGGTTAGAATATCATATGGAGAAAATTCTGTTGATTTCAAATCGAAAAAATCCGTCCAAAATTTGACCGCGTAAGCGAAGCGTGCTTCAAATTTTAGGATTTTGAGATTTAGAAATCTCAAATTTTCGTAATCTAGATATTCGTTCGTATCGGTGTCTATTTTAGTATGAATTTGTACAATGTAAATGTCTAGAGAATATTTTTCCTGTGAAATAAACCAAAAACATCGTAAATAAGCAAATCATTCGGAAAAAATTGGAATAAATTCTAGCGAAATGAAACGTTTAAAAATCGCACTGTCTGAGCGTCAGCGAGTTCGCGATTTTAGTTTCATAAGCGTTGAATTTATCAATTTTTGTAGACAGATGAGCGTTTTACGAGTTTTTGTGTTCCCCTCCTTTTTATATAATTGAAAAAAGTAGATTACCGTGTTTGGTTAGAATATCATACGGAGAAAATTATTCCAAATTCAAGTGAAATGAAACGTTAAAAATCGCATTGTTTGAGCGTCAGCGAGTTTGCGATTTTAGTTTCATGAGCTTAGAATTTGTTAATTTTCGTAGTCTAGATATTCGTGTAAACACGGTTTTCTACTTTAACATATTAACTAATCTACTGATTTTAATGCTTCAAGCATATCTACTTTTTTCAATTTGTGGTTGACTATTACTCCCAATGCGTAAAGTATCACGATAACCAAAATTATTGGTAAGATATATACCCACACTTCGATATTTGGGTTGAAGAATATTTCCGCTGGGGCAACTTTGTCGAGGATTACTTTGTGGAGGATTTTCCCGCCAAATATTCCCGCGATTATTCCAATAATCGACAAGCAGATTGTTTCACGATAGATGTACATGGTTACTTCGTTGTTAAAGAATCCCAATACTTTTATCGTGGATAATTCTCTGATTCTTTCTGCTACGTTGATGTTTGTTAAGTTGTACAAGATTACAATCGCAAGTAATAGAGACATTATAGTTAGCACTGTCATTACTTTCGTGAGCGAGTTAGTCATGGTTTCAACTTGTATGATGACGTTGGTGTTTTGTGACACGGCTTTGATTCCGTTTGATGCCATGAACTTTGCTGTGACTTTTTCAACATTCGTTTTTGATTTGTCCTTGAGAGCAATAAAGTAGCTGTTGTCGTCTACTTTTTCGCCAACTGATTTTCTGTAGTAGTCGTCACTCATGAAAATAAAATGTCCAGCGTACATTTTCGTGATTTGTGCTATTTTGAATTTTCTATCTTGATTTGCGACTTTTAGCGTAATCGTGTCGCCTGTTTTTACTTTCATCAAATCGGCAAGTTTCTGCGATACGACGATGCCTTCATCTGTTATTTTGAGCGCATCTTCAGAGTTTTTATGTTCCAAATTGATATACGGAGAAAATGTGTCCGTGTGTGTGACAAGCATCGTGATTGTTTGTTCGTCGTCAATTCCTTTTATGTTTTTGGTTATATTTTCAAAATGAACTGGAATATAGCCTGTAATGTCGTCTGATTTTAATAATCGGTCGATTTTCTGTTGTTCTTTTTCTGTGACGAAATCTTTCTTCGCGACTACTGCATCGTATTGGATGATTTGTCCGTATTGTTTGGTTTGGATGCCGTTGATTGAGGATGAAATCCCAAGTCCTGCGAATAATAGCGCGACGGATCCTGCAACGCCGAATATTGTCATGAACATTCTTTGCTTGTATCTGAAGATGTTACGCGCTGTGACTTTTTGCGTGAATGTCATTCTGCTCCACAACGGCGTGATTCTTTCCATGAAAATCTTGGAGCCTTTTGTCGGTGGCTTTGGTAACAAAAGTTGTGCCGCAGTTTCTCGTAGTTCTTTGACTGAGATGTAAACCGCTGGGAGTACGCTGCAAATTATCGCGAAAAGCACCGATAAACCAAGTATTTTGAATGAAAAATAGTACTTGACAGGTGGTATGGTCATGTTTGCCAAAAGCGACGTGCACAAAATGTACGGAAGTGCGTACGTTCCAAGTAGCGTTCCCAAAATCGTGCCCAATCCTCCAGATATTAGCCCGTACAACACGAATTTCTTGATGACATCAGCATCATTATATCCCAACGCCTTCAAAATTCCTGCGTTGTTTCGTTCTTCTTGGACAAATCGCGTCATCGTTGTGACTGTTACAAGCGCTGCGACAAGATACAATACCACAGGGAACAAGTTGCTTACTTTCGTGATTCCCGATGATGTCGTTTCGACCATTTTGATTCCGTCGCCTCCTGGCATTGTCCTTCTTGTATATGTCGAATATTCTGGCAACGATAATCCGTCGATTTCGATTTGAGCGTCGTGAATTTTGGATTCTGCGTCTTGAATTTTGTCGTCGGCTTTTTTCTTTTCTGTTTCAAATTCTTTTTTCTTGTCGTCAAGTTCTTTTTGTGACGATGAGATTTTGTTCAATCCTTCTTGGATTTGTCTTCTTGATGAGTTCAGCTGTGCAATTCCGTTTTGGTATTTTGTTTTGGATGCGTTGAGCTGATTGCGTCCAGAGTTGTATTTTGCAACAGAATTTTGGTAGAGTTTCTTCTTTTCGGATAGTTTTCTTTGTGATGAGTCAAATTCATCAATTTTTTTCATTCCAGATTTGTATTGTTGTAAGCCCTGATCGTACTTCGCCAATCCTTGGTTGTACTTAGCTTCTGATTGCTGTATTACTTGAGTTTGTTCTGCGATTGAGCTTTCAGCTTGTTGAATTTCTGGAACATTTTCTGGGTTTATTCCCTGCTTTTTTAGTTCTGATTTCTTTTGTTCAAGGTTTTGCTTTGCTTTTTGTAGCTTTGCTTTTCCTTGTTGGATTTGGGCGTTTGATGAATCTAACTTTGCTTTCGTGGCATCAAGGATCGATTTTGCTTGTGATAGCTTTTTTCTGCTTGCTTCAACTTCTTTTTTCTTAGAATCCAATTGCTTTTGTCCGTTGTCAAGCTGAACTTTCGCATCGTCCAATTGTTTCTTGGATGCTTGAAGACGGCTTTCTGCTGATTCGATTTGGTATTTCGAATTTTTGATGACAGATTCCTTGTCTGCGATTTGTTTTTTCGCTGATACTAGCTTTGATTTTTCGTCGTCGATTTTCTTTTGTCCGTCGGATAATTTCTTTTCTGCATCAGATATTTCTTTCTTGGCATCTTCGATTTTCTTCTTGGATTTTGCAATTTTGTCGTTTGCCTTGGATTTGATTTCTTCGAGTCGTTGTTTGCCGTTGTCTTTCAAAATCTCGTCGAGTTGTTTCTGATGTTGGTCGACTTTTCTTGTGTATTCACTGTCTGTGAAGTTGAACCCACGCACATCATGGTAACGCGCACGTGCAATGGTGTAGACGTCTGTGTCGAAGTTGTCTGTTGTTACATCTCCGTAGCCTTCCAAGTTTCCAGATCCTGCAGAGGAATTTCCCAAGGCTGTCTTGGATATGATTTCCGTAGAATTCACAAATCCCGTTACGGTGAAGTCTTCTTGTTTCAAAATCTTGCTGTCTTCGTCTTTTTCTTTGAATTTGATTTTATCTCCGATTTTGTATTTGGATTTGTATTGGTCAGTGAGTGCTATTTCTCCGATTTTTTGCGGGAAATTTCCACTCACAAGCTCAAACTTAGATATGTTTTTCGTATTGGAAAATATTCTAAACGATGTTGGAGTGTCACCTATCGTTGCATCTGAAAAATATCCGTACTCAACATCTGCAATATTTTTGATTTGGTCGATCTCCTTCGCATCATTTTCCGTGATTCCGTAATCGCTGATGACGTTGACATCGGACAAATTATAATCTTCGTAGTATTTGTTAGCCGATTTGTCGATATCGGGGCCTGTGACTTTGAGTGCGACAAGTGTCATGGATCCGAGCATCATCAACAACATTATCGACAAAAATCGTCCCTTAGATTCTATAAACGATTTGAAAATCGTCTTGTTCAATGTTTTCTTCTTCATTTTAGTATTCCAACGTTTCTATGTTTTGTGGATTCGCATTCAATACGACATCGCGAATTTTCGCATCGTGCATGTGAATAACTCTGTCTGCAATCGGAGCCAACGCTTGGTTGTGCGTAACGATAACGACAGTCGCGCCTTCTTTTCTAACCATATCTTGCAAGATTTTCAATACTTGCTTGCCTGTGTGATAATCTAGCGCCCCAGTTGGTTCGTCGCACAATAATAGCTTAGGATTCTTCGCAACTGCACGTGCGATTGCGACACGTTGTTGCTCTCCTCCGGATAATTGCGCTGGAAAGTTGTCGATTCTTTCTCCAAGGCCAACTGATTTCAAAACTTCTGCTGCATCGAGTGCATCTTTTACGATTTCAGATGCCAGTTCCACGTTTTCTTTGGCAGTTAGATTTGGAACTAGATTATAGAATTGAAACACAAATCCTACGTC
>NZ_JBKWZF010000042.1:0-12117 GCF_046991905.1 Finegoldia sp.
AATTGTTAATTTGTGTTTAATCAACGGATGATCAAATACAGTTACTTTACTCATACTTCCTCCTATAAAATAAACTTTATGCTTATTATTATAACATACTAAATTATTTCTATGTTGTTGGCACAAGATTTTTTAAGCCTATTCATAATACTTATACCCATTTTTTGTTCATTTACCCCTTCACAAATCAATAATTTGTAATTAAACTTATCTAATTGTCTGAGGTAAGTGAATATGTTATGTGCAAAATTCAAATAATCATCTCTTTTTGAAATAATTTTTACGTTTTTGAAATTTACATTTTCAGCTGTTTCTTCACATAGGATAAATCCAATATCTTCTGTTTTTATTCCTAAACTATCCACATAATTTTGTATGTTATCCATGTTTCCTTTGATTACTATTAGTTTTGTTTTAGGTGCGTAGTGTTTATATTTTTGCCCTGGGGATTTTGGAATTGTATTAGAATCTATTAATGATTTGTCATATACAACCTCATCTACATATTCTTCCAAATCTTCTTTTGTGTAAAACCCAGGTCTTAGTATTGTGTACGGTTTTTCCGTCAAATCAACTACTGTTGATTCAATTCCAATGTTGCAACTTCCACCGTCCAAAATCATTTCTATCTCACCTTCCATGTCACTGTAAACATCTTGTGCATTTGTTGGTGATGGCCTTCCAGATTTATTTGCAGACGGAGCTGCTATTGGACAATTTGATTTATCTATCAAAAACCTTGCGATTTCATCTGATGGATTTCTGATTGCTACTGTGTCTCCTCCACAACTTACAACATCATTTACTTTATCGCTTTTTTTGAAAATTATGGTTAATGGCCCTGGCCACAAATTATCCATCAATTTTTTTTGGTCTTTTGTTATTTCTGACGATAAATTTCTAACCATTTCTTCGTTAGTCACGTGCAGGATTAGTGGATTATCTCTTTTTCTTCTTTTAACATCGAAGATTTTCTTGCAAGCCTCTTCGTCTAATCCATTTGCACCTAAACCATAAACAGTTTCTGTAGGAAATGCCACTACGCTTCCATTTTTTATTAAACCTGCCGCTTTTTCAAGTGCTTGTATTTTGTTTGTTTCGTATAATTTTTCAATAATTGTATTCATACTAATATCTTTCTAATATAGTTTTCATTAATTTATTTGAATCGTGAACTATATAATCATAGCTTATATCACATACATCTGCTTCTATGATTTCAATTCCTAATTTTTTCATATTCTCGCGATCAGAATCTGTAATATATATAGGAGTTGAATTTTCAATTGATTTATATCTGTATTTTGCGTATTTGTCAACTTCCTTTGAATTAACCACAATTTTATCGATTATATTCGAATTCGCATGGTCAATTATAGCATTTACATGGTCTGTAACGCTGTAACCATTTGTCTCTCCAGGCTGAGTCATGATATTTAATATATAAACAACATCTGCTTTTGTTTCTTGCAATGCTTGTGAAATATCTCTGACTAACAAATTAGGTATTATAGATGTGTACAAAGAACCTGGACCTAAAAGTACAATATCAGCATCCATTATACTGTCGATGGATTCTTTTAATGGAAGTAGTAATTCTGGAGATGTGAAAACTCTTTTGATTTTACCACCATTTTTTCTATTCAAAAATGTGATATTGGATTCGCCTTCAATTGTCGATCCATCTTCCAATTCAGCGAACAATTTGACATTGTCCAATGTCATCGGCAAAACTTTACCAGTAATAGCAAGTACATTACTTATTTCTTTTATGGCTTCATCAAAATCACCGCAAATATCATTCATGGCGGCGATTAATAAATTTCCCAAGCTTTGTCCTTTTAATTGACCGTTTGTAAATCTATAATTAATTAATTTTTCCATGGTAGGTTCTGTATTAGCAAGTGCTACTAGACAGTTTCTAATATCTCCAGGAGCAAGCATTCCTAAATCTTCTCGTAATACTCCACTTCCTCCTCCATCATCAGCCACTGTTACGATTGTCGTTATATTTGAAGTGAAGTTTTTTACGCCTCTTAATAAAATTGAATTACCTGTTCCTCCACCTATTGTTACGATTTTTTTACCAAAATTTTTGGTCTCTGTGGGATACATAAACTTTTTCTCCATTTCCTTCAAGCTTTTCAGTCAAAGCTTGTGCTATTGCAACGGACCTGTGCTTTCCGCCGGTGCATCCTATTCCTATAACCAAGTTTGTTTTTCCTTCTTTTGCATATTTTGGAATCAAAAACTCCAACATATCCAATAATTTATCTAAAAATTCATTTGTTTCATCAAATCCAAACACATATTCTTTAATATTCGTGTTAAGACCGGATGATTTTTTTAATTCCTCAATGTAATAAGGGTTTGGAAGAAATCTAACATCAAATATCAAATCCGCATCCAATAAAATTCCATGTTTGAAACCAAAAGATACCACAGATATCGCAAGTCTTGTGTCGACATTTTCAAGTGAAAATGCAGATAAAATTTTTCTTCTCAATTCTCCTAATGTTAGATTCGATGTGTTAATAATAAAATCAGCTGCATTTCTTGCTTCACTTAGAAGTTCTCTCTCATTAGCTATTCCTTGGGAAATATTACCATTAATTGCTAATGGGTGTGGCCTTCTGTGTTCTTTGTATCTTCTTATTAGAATCGCATCAGAAGCATCTAGATATAAGATTCTGACATCTATACTTTGGCTTTTCAAAAGTGTGATGGACTTCATCAAATCATCGAAGAACTCTCCACCTCTGATGTCCATTACACAAGCAATTTTATTTATTTTTTTCTTGCTTTTAGTTGTCAAATCAATAAAACTCAATAACAAAGACGGTGGCATATTATCCAGTGTATAATATCCCAAATCTTCGAAAATATCGCTGCTAGCAGTTTTCCCTGCTCCACTCATTCCTGTGATAATTACAACTTCCATGAATTCTCCTAATCGATGTTTATAATTCTACTAATATCCAACCCTGACTCAATTACTCTTTCGATGCTGTCATTCACATTTGCAATATTTTTTCTGTGATGAGCATCACTTCCTAAACTAAATTTAACATTATAATGTGAAGAAATTTTGATTTCTTCTACGGACAAGTGTGGATGATGATTGTTTATTTCCATAACTGTGTTTGTTTTTTCGCATGTTTGTGCGATTTTTTCGATATCCACATCTATTTTATCTCCAGGATGTGTTATTATGAAAATATCATTATTCTCCAATGCTTTTACCATAGCATTCGTATTCAAATTTATCATTTTTTCTCTTACAGATTTTCCCATCCAACTCATTCTTTTTAAAACGTGATAATTGTAAAAAGATTTCTTATCTACAAATTTTACACCATCATGAAATCCAAGATTTATGAAATCAAAATATTTCTTCTCATCTTCT
Organism: Finegoldia sp.; assembly: GCF_046991905.1. Lineage (NCBI taxonomy): Bacteria > Bacillati > Bacillota > Tissierellia > Tissierellales > Peptoniphilaceae > Finegoldia > Finegoldia sp. Next base: position 3,407 of record NZ_JBKWZF010000042.1, read on the forward strand.
CTGATATCTATCTCGCCGTTATATCCGATAACGTTGGCTTCAACTCCCATTAATATTTCGATATCGTCATATTTTTCTTTTAATCTGTCTATTTCTTCTCTTTGTTGTGGAATTAGTTTTCTTTTAATTCCATACATCATATGACCTGGGCCATGATCTGTTATACTAATTGTTTTTAAATTTTTATTTCTAGCTTCTTTTACGATTTCTTCAATCGTACTTTTTCCATGATTGTTACGACTATAAACGGAATGAACGTGATATTCTCTGGTTAATTTTATTTTATTTTCCACCGATAATTCTCACTTCTGGTTCTAATTTGACATCAAATTTGTCCATTACAACTTTTTGCACATGTTCTATAACAGCTACAACATCGGAGCATTTTGCTTCACCAACATTTACTATGAATCCACAGTGTTTTTCACTAACCATCGCATCATTGTATCTGTATCCTCTAAGACCAGCTTCATCTATTAATTGTCCAGCAAAATAGCCTTCAGGTCTTTTAAATACAGACCCACAAGAAGGAAGTTCCAGCGGTTGTTTTGAAGTTCTTCTTTCAGTATATTCATGATAGTTTCTGAAGATTTCCTCTTGGTCACCTTTTTTTAACAAAAATTCAACTTCTAAGACAATTAATTTTTCATCTTGAACTCTTGAATGTCTGTAGGAAAAATCCATCTCATCACAATTAAAATATTTTACATTCAAATCTGTATCAATAACCTTAACTCTGTGAACAATATCTTTCATTTCTGTTCCGTATGCACCTGCATTCATTGTAATTGCCCCTCCAATGTCTCCAGGTATGCCACTAACAGCTTCAAACCCAGCATAGGAGTTGTTAATAGCTAATTTACTAACAGCGCTCAATAACGCCCCTGATTTTGCAGTTAAAATATTACCTTCAATTTTCATATCGTTGAAATTATCGTGTAATTTAATTACAACTTCTCTCAAGCCTTCATCGCTAACTAACAGATTCGATCCATTACCTATAATCCTGTAAGCAAAATCATTTTGTTTTATTAATTGAATGGCATTTATTATTTGTTCTTCATTTTTAGGAAATATCATAACATCACAGCTACCTCCAATTTTGAAAGTAGTGTGATTTTTCATTGGCTCATCGTATAAAATTTCTCCGATATTTTTACCATCAAAAACTTTTTTATAAATGTTCATAAGCTTGCTCCGCACTGTACAACGTTCCAAAAATTATAATTACATCGTCTTTGAAATGTTCAATAGCATAATCCACGGCGTCATTTACATTTGGTTTTGCGACAACATTATCGCTGTAGGCTTCGATTTGTTTTTTCAAATCTTCTGCTTTCAATGCTCTTGGTGAATCTGGAGTAAATGTTACAAATGCCTTTGCATTTTCGTGAATTAATTTAATTTCTTCATCGTAGTCTTTGTCTTTCAATACTCCATAAACAAATACTATTTTCTTATCTCCAAAAACAGATTCTATTGATGATTTCAATGCTTTTACACCATCCGCATTGTGTCCACCATCGTAAATTACTGTAGGATTGTGTCTAATCACATCAAATCTCGCTGGAATATACGCATTCTTAAAACCTTTGATGATATCTTCATCAGACAAATCGAGCTCATCTCTTAAAACATCAATTGCACTTAGTGCTAACTGTGCGTTGAATAATTGATATTTTCCCACTAATCTAGTTTCAATGTGTAAGTTTTTCCAATCAAAAGAGTTGTGTGTTGCATTTATTTCTATATTTTTGGCTTCATTGAAATCACAAATATATAACTTGTTGTTTCTTTCCTCTGCAACTTCTCTGAACACATCTAATACACTTTCTTGTTGATCATAAACCACACATCTACCATTTTCTTTCATGATACAAGCTTTTTCATAAGCTATTTCTTCCAAAGTATTTCCCAAATATTCTTGGTGGTCTAATCCAATTTTTGTAATTACGGACAATAAAGTTTCATCTGTAGCATTTGTAGCATCAAGTCTTCCACCCATTCCTACTTCAAGTACAACATATTCACATTTTTGTTCTGCAAAATAATAAATTGCACACAAAGTTATAAATTCAAACGTAGACACCTTAATATCATTATCTTCGATAGTGTTCTTGATAATTTCAAAAATCCTCATGAAATCTTCTTCTGAAATTTCTTTGTCGATTTTAATTCTATCGTAAAAATTAATAATATGAGGTGATGTGAAAAGTCCTGTCTTATATCCATGTTCCTTTAGTGTTTGATAAATAAACGTAGATGTGGAACCTTTCCCATTAGTTCCAGCAACATGGATTATTTTGAAAGTTTTTTCTGGATTGCCTAAAATTTTCAAAGTTTTTTGCATTCTATCCAATCCTAATTTATAACCATCTCTTCCAATTTTATCTAAATATTCATAAATTTCTTCGCTATTCATTTCTATCTCCTAAATTTTAATATATACTTAATTATATCATTACTAGGCCAATATAAAAAACTCGAGCCGTTACGCTCGAGTTTATTTTAATTCATCATTTTTAGTTTTTCAGCTTGATCATAGCTTGTCAAATCATCGATCATTTCTTCGATGTCACCATCTAAGAAATTTTGTAATTGGAATATTGTTTTGTTGATTCTGTGATCAGTGATTCTTCCTTGTGGGAAGTTATAAGTTCTAATCCTTTCAGAACGATCTCCAGTTCCAACTTGAGATTTACGAGCATCTGCCCTATCTTTATTCTTTTCTTCTTCCATCATATCGAATAATCTGGATTTTAAAACTTTCATAGCTTTGTCTTTGTTTTTGATTTGGGATTTCTCATCTTGGCATGTTACTACTAAACCAGTTGGAATGTGTGTTATTCTAACTGCAGAGTCAGTAGTGTTTACGCATTGTCCACCATTACCACTTGCTCTGAACACATCAATTCTCAAATCTTTTTGTTCGATTTTGACATCTACATCTTCTGCTTCTGGCAACACAGCAACTGTCGCAGTTGAAGTGTGAATTCTTCCCGAACTTTCAGTTTGAGGAACTCTTTGTACTCTGTGAACTCCAGATTCGTATTTTAATCTAGAATAAGCTCCCTTACCTTTTACCATCATTACAACTTCTTTAATACCACCAACACCTTGTTGTTGGATATCCATAACTTCTGTAGTCCAGCGTTTCTTATCTGAATACATTTGATACATTCTCAAAAGTTCGCCTGCGAATAACCCAGCTTCATCTCCACCAGCACCAGCTCTGATTTCAATAAATACGTTCTTTTCATCATTAGGATCTTTTGGCAATAACAAAATCTTAAGTTCTTCTTCATCTGCAACTATTTGTTCTTCTAATGTTGCTATTTCTTCTTTTAATAGTTCTTCCATTTCACTATCTCCAGTAGACCCCAACATTTCCTTATCTTCTTCCAAATTCTTCAAGTTATCTTTGTATGATAAATATTTATTAACAACTGGTTCTAAATCAGCATGTTCTTTCATTAATTTCGTCCAATTTTCCATGTCTGCGATAACTTCAGGATCAGCGACTTTAACTTCTAAGTCTTTGAACTTATCTACAACACTATCCAAATTTTCAAACATAATTACCTCCTCGCAATTATTACTCTATCAAAACCATTAAAATCTTTAACGCAGTAGTGATTATTAAATCTGTTATCATCTAAAATTTTAAATATACTCTCTCTTTGATTATAACCTATTTCAAAAGCGAGCATACCATCATCATTTAAATAATCACAAGCTTTGTTGATTATCTTTCTATAAAAATACAGTCCATCATCTCCACCAAACAGTGCAGATCGTGGTTCTTTTAAAATCTTTGTCTCAAGTGAATTGAAATTTTCTTTATCTATATAAGGTGGATTGGATACAATCAAATCATACTTAGAATTCACATTCTCATACAAATCAGAATATATGAACTCAACGTCAGTAGCATTCAAACTCTCTGCATTTTTCTTGGAAAGTTCAATAGCCTTTTTGTTTATATCCACTCCCAAAACTTTTGAATCCAATTCCAAATTCAAAGTGATTGATATTATCCCAGATCCAATTCCGATTTCAAGTATATTGTCAAACTTACGATTAGTCTTGATTATTTCATCTACTAAAATTTCAGTATCAAATCTTGGAATTAAAACATCAGGATCTGTATAAAACTTTCTATTGTAAAAGTACTTAAACCCAAGTATATATTCGATTGGAATATCCTCATCGTAAAGTCTTTTGTATTCTAAAATTATTTTCTCATCATTCTCATTAATCTCATCATTCGAATGAATAATAGAATCAGAAAAACTATAGTTATATAATTTTTCCAAAATCATCAGACAATCAGATTTGTCGAATAAACTGTAAATATCCTTGATTACCATAAATCTTCATCTTCTTTTTCTGGAATAACACTTTTAAGTGCCAATATAGCAACTTCTATCATCTTGTCGTCAGGCTCTCTTACTGTAAAATACTTTTGAACCCAAAGACCCGGTTTTACTAGAAGTGCTGTTAATTTATTGTCGTATTTTCCAATTAATCTGTTAATTTCATAAGAAATCGACACAATCACAGGCAGCAACACAATGCGATACAACATTCTCATCAAAGGATTTGGCCATCCAACTAAACCCAAAACCAAAATAGAAATAATCATCACTGTGAATAAAAAACTTGTACCACATCTTGGGTGAAGTCTGCTTTGTTCTCTCACATTTTCAACAGTCAAATTCATCCCTTTTTCATAACAATAAATGCTTTTATGCTCAGCTCCGTGATACTCAAATACCCTCTTCATATCTTTTGAGTGCGACACAATAAAAAGATATGCGAAAAATATTATTATTCGTATCAATCCTTCTATTAAATTGAAACTAAAAGATGAATGAGTTAGACTGACAAATGAAGTAAAAAAAGTCGGAATAAAAAAGAAAAACAATAATGCCAATGCTACTGATGCGATTATAGAAAACACATTTTCTACTTTTCGAGCATTGTTTTTAAAATGTTTATCGAAGAAATTTTCGCTGTCATCTTCGTAAAAACTTGCCGAATACATTAACGCATCCATACCCAACTTCATCGAATCAAACAAGCTCACAACCCCTCTAATAAAAGGAATCTTCATTAAATTTATTTTATTGTTTTCGAGATTTTTTACAACCAAATCAATTTCTTGATCGGGTTTTCTAACAGCTATCGAATACTTTGAAGGACCTCTCATGAGTATTCCTTCAATCAAAGCTTGTCCTCCAATTGTAGTTTTTTTCATTTCAATTTACCTTTTCATCTTTTATTATCTAATTTTTAACACAAAAATACCAGCACCAAAAAGGCACTGGCAAAAATGCTAATCCATGTTGTATTTTTTCTTGAATTTTTCTACTCTACCACCATGTTCTACAAATCTTTGACGTCCTGTATAAAATGGGTGACATTGACTACAAACTTCAACGTTTATGTTTTCTTTAGTAGATCCTACTTTAAAAGTGTTGCCACAAGAAGCGCAAGTTACTGTAGCTTCGTGGTATTCTGGATGTAAATCTTTTTTCATATTATCACCTCGTTTTTCTCATAATTATTTTCGACTAACCTATTATAACACATGAGTATGAACTTGTCTACAAAATTTGAATATTTAGTTATAAATTTCTTTACAAATTTTGCAAATCATTTATTGATTTTACGAACTCTTTGTTTGTTTTTGTATTCTTAATTATTCTTATTATTTGGTCAGCAATATTTTTATTTTCTTGTGAATTTAACTGTTTTCTAATTTTATTAATCGCAGACAATTCATCTTTCGTAAGAAGTAATTCGTCCTTTCTTGTTCCTGATTTATTTAAATCAATCGCAGGAAATACCCTCTGTTCAGACAAACTTCTATCCAATTTTATTTCCATATTTCCAGTGCCCTTGAACTCTTCAAAAATAACATCATCCATTTTAGAACCTGTTTCAATCAAAGCCGTAGCTAGAATAGTCAAGGAACCTCCTTCTTCGATATTTCTTGCAGCACCGAAAAATCTTTTCGGACCATTTAACGCTAATGGATCAAGTCCACCTGATAACGTCTTTCCTGAATAGGGACTGGTAACATTATATGCACGTGATAGTCTTGTAATTGAATCTACCAATATAACAACATCTTTTTTGTGTTCAACCAGTCTCTTAGCTCTTTCAATCACAATCTCTGCAACTCTAATGTGATTTTGTGGCATTTCATCAAAAGTAGACGCAACTACATCAGCTCCTAAAACAGAACGTTTCATATCAGTAACTTCTTCTGGCCTTTCATCAATCAGCAAAACAATCACATGAATTTCTGGGTAATTTTTCCTGATGGAATTAGCAATATTTTTAAGCAAAGTTGTCTTTCCAGTCTTTGGAGATGCTACTATCAATCCTCTTTGACCCTTTCCAACTGGACTTATCAAGTCCATAATTCTCATGGATACATTGTTCGATTCTCTTTCCAAAGTCAATCTTTCTCTTGGATAAATTGGAGTTAAGTTTTCAAAATCAGGTCTATTTCTCAAATTTTCAACAGTATCACCATTCACGCGATTAACATAAATTAAAGCATTGAATTTTTCTTTGTCCTTTTTCTCACGAGATAATCCTTCAACAAAATCACCAGTTTTAAGCTTAAATCTTCTTACTTGAACAGGAGGAACGTAAACATCGTCTTCTCCTGAATCGTATCCTTCAGACCTTAAAAATCCATATCCATTTTCGTGCAAATCCAAAATTCCTTCAACTTTTAAAGGATCCTTCAAATCCTTATCATCACTAGAAGAAGAATCATCGTAATCTTCGTTTGAATTGTTTCTCTCGTTGATATTAACTTGACTAATAATCTCCTCAATCAAATCTTGTTTATTGTATTTGCTAATTCCCGCAACTCCTACAGCCTTAGCAATAATCTTTAAATCTTGTAATTTTTTTGATTCTAATACATTCTTTTCCAATCAATAACCCCCTAAATTCCTTGGTACAAGAAATACAATCCAAACAACATCAAAACCGCTCCAAGAACTATTTCAATTATCTTAGAAATCTTAGTGTATGAATCATTTTGAATAATTTCTTCAATTTTACCCATCAGTAAAGCAGACATAAATACCAAAAAGCAATTTCCTATACCATAAAACACGAATAATACAATAGAAAACAAAATATTTCTAGTATTAGCCGCAATAGCCATCAACGAAACCAAAACAGGTGTTGAACATGGAGATGCAAAAATAGCTTGGATAACACCAGCCATAAATGCCCCAACAAGTCCAGTTTTTGTAATCTTACTGGACTTATTGAGACTAATAATCTTGATAACATGCCAATTTTGAAAAGCCATAAGAATTAAAAGTATTCCGACAATAATATAAAATAATCTACTAAATTGATTCAAAATCTTTCCAACCAAAGCAGCCGTTACTCCAAAGATAGTGAAAACCAAAATACTACCTAAACTAAATAACAAAGCCACCTTAAAAGATTTTTTCTTATCGTAATTATTTCCCGACAAATATCCTATAATAATCGGAATCATAGGCAATGAACAAGGAAGAAAACTTGTCAAAATACCTGCCACAAGAGAAATAATAGGCGCCAAATAAACATAGTCCTTGACTATTTTCGATAAAAATTGTAATATACTATCCATTTATCATATCCGTAATCAAAATTTCTAATTCATTTTCCTTCAACAAACCCTCGTGAATATATCCTTTTTTACCATTAACAGTAACCTCTTGGAAATACTCATCCATAACACTTTTAGCCTTATCAGAAAACTTAAAATCCTCTTTATGTGGAATAAAAATTTGTGTAGGAGTCACTCTAATCCCTGCTTGTGATGCAAAATCATTGTTCACATTAACTTCAACATCTTTTATAACTGCCTTACCCTTAAACATATTGAAAGTATTGTCAATATATGGAGCCATTTCCTTACAAGGAGAACATTCTATCCATGTAAAATTCACAAAAATAGGCTTGTCATAAGAGAAGAACTTCTCAAATCCAGCATCCTTTCCAGCAAATAAAACATCTTCCTTGTCAACTTCATTATAAGCTTCCTTGAAGCTATTCAAATCTGAAGAATTAGTAGTATCTTCTCCATTTGAATTACTATTATTAACAGACTCCTCTGTCTTAGCTTTATTAGAGTTACTTGCACTATTAATATGCATAACCGGCTTATTCTTTATAAAAAACATCACAGCCACTGCAATTACAATAAATGAAACAACTAAAATAACCTTTGATTTGTTATTTTTCATAACTATTTCCTTTCTATATTCAATCATTCATCCGCAAATATCTATTGATTTACTCTACTATTATATCAAACTTGTGTTTTAATTTACACCTTAGTAATCACACTTGGAATTTTATCCATAAATATCAAGTATTGGCAATAGATATTTATTGTGAATTTGATCTTTCCGTGTCCTGCTACTCTTGTCTAATGAAATGATTGAACCATTGTAATTCTTTATCTAGAACCTCTTTTCTAACGAACTCTCTGAATTATTTTTTATCCATATCTTGCAACCCCCAACCTAACGAAATCTTAGAGCAAACAATCGAAGCTAAGAATATCACCATAGAAAATTTAATGTTTTCATGAGCGAAGCTTCGAACGAGGAAATCTTCATTACTTTTTCTAAAAGAAGATTTCTGAAGTGAGGCTGAGCGATTGAAATCATTAAATTTTA
>NZ_JBKWZF010000043.1:0-12032 GCF_046991905.1 Finegoldia sp.
TAGAAACAATCTGCAGTAGGGAAGAATCATTTACACAAAATTATTGACGCTCCCTTATAATGAGAACTTTTACTAACATAATTTATGATAAACTTACTATATAATCATATTAATTAAATAGTTAGGAGATCTGCTTATGTTTATATCTACTCTTCAAATTCGAAATTTTAGAAATTATGAATCCGAAATCTTTCGATTCGATAATGAGACAAATACTATTATAGGTGAGAATGATTCAGGGAAAACCAATGCTCTTACTGCATTGAGAATCTTATTAGATGATAGTTATTACTATAGTAGTAAAACACTGAAAGAATCAGATTTTTTTCATGGAATTCAAAATGGGTGGCAAGGGCATTGGATTATTATCTCTGCGACATTTGAAGGAATCAGCGAAGAAGAATTTGACAATGAGATTTGTGCTTCCATTTCTTTAAATTCTGAAAGTCAAACAATCTTAGAAGAATTGATTTCAAATGCAGATAAAGGTGTAGGTAGTATTTCTCTATTTATTAGACCTAACAAAGCTATTAGAAAGCAATTATTTGATATTTCCACTGAATTAGACTCTCATCAATTTAACGAATTTAGAAATTCTATTCGTCTATCCGACTATGAATTTTACTACACATCTAAATCAAATCTAAATTTCTGTATCAATGAAAATTATGATAAATTGGTAGGAAGACTCAATGACAATATAGCTAGTAATCCTGAAGAAGACGATGAAGCTCTTTTGGGCTCAAGAATTGACATGTCAGATATTTTCAAGCATATTTCGGTTGTTTATGTTGACGCTCTTCGAGATGTTCTTAGAGAAATGAAAAACAATCGAAACCCTGTCAAAAGAATCATGGAAACAATTGAATCAAAAATATCATCAGATAATGTTGAGTCATTAAAAACAATTATACAGCAATTAAATGAGACTATTACCAGTGTTCCTGAAATTAGGAAAATTGGCGAAAATATTAATCGGCAACTAAATAGCATAATTGGTTCAGTGTATTCTCCTAATCTTCTTCTTTCCTCAACTATGTCAGATGATATGGGTTCTTTAGCAAAATTTCTTTCAATGAAGCCAGAACAAAATATCGACTTAGACTTACTAGGGTTAGGACATCTAAATATGATTTATTTAGCTTTGAAAATAGTCGAATTTGAAGCGTGTCGTTCAAGAGAACTACTTAATATTATGTTGATTGAAGAACCAGAAGCTCATATTCATCATCATATTCAAAAAACTCTGTTCGAAGGATTAAATCTTCAAAAAAACTATACTCAGATTCTCATGACCACACATTCTGTACATTTAGCTGAAGTGTCTGAAATATCTCGGATGAATGTATTAAAATCGTTTAATGGCAAATCTATCGTTATGAATCCAGCAAATAATCTGAACTCATTTGCTAAAGAAAAGTTAAAAAAGAACAATCTAAATCTAATAAACGCAGTAGAGAGATATTTAGATGTTAAAAGAAATGGATTGCTTTTTTCTAAAGGTGTTATCTTAGTTGAAGGAGATGCTGAAGAAATACTTATTCCTCAAATAGTAAAAAAATTATTTGGTATAAACTTAGACGAACTTGGAATAGGTTTGATTAATGTTGGTAGTACTTCGTTTGAATATATCGCTAGCTTGTTTGACGATGATAGAATACAGAGAAAGTGTGCTATTGTAACTGATTTAGATGAACAGGCAATCCCATCAGAACATCGATTGTATAAAAGCACTGCACAAGAGAAAGGTCAAGCAAGAAAAGAAAAATTATCCTCCCTTTTTAATGAAAACAATTGGGTTAATTGTTTTTATGCTAATACAACATTTGAAATTGAGTTTTTAGATGTGAATAAAGAAAATATTCTAACTTATGTCAGTCCAATTATAGATGACGCATTCAAAGATAAAAAAACAATAACTGCTTATAAAGAAGAAATACAAAGTGAACAATATTTAGAAAGAAATTTAGCGATGTTAAAACTAGCCAATCATGTTGGTAAGGGGTGGTTTGCAATTGAGTTAGGTGAAAAAATTGACTTTTTAATCAAAATTCCTAAGTATATTCTTAATGCTATTGCTTTTGCATGTCAGGAAATAGTAGATCTCTCAATTTATAAAAAAATTCTACTCCATACAATCGACTTGTACGAGGAAACTACAGAATTGTCAGCTTTATCAGCTAGTTTAAAAACAAGTGATACAGCTGATTTGAATATAGCAATAATTTCTTTATTAGAGTACTTTGGTAAAGATGAGGATGTTGTGTATCTAATCAATCAGATAGAAAATTACACAAAAATACTTTATGCTGAGGTTTCAAAATGACAAATATCTTCGAAAAAATCGTAAATGATTTAAATTTAGAACAAAAAGATGTTGTGGAAAGTGAAGATAACCTTTATGTAAATGCATGTCCTGGGAGTGGGAAAACAAGGGTACTTACAAGGAAAATTGCTTACCAAGCAATTAAACACGATGGATCACTAAAAAGAATAATTGCTATCACATACACTAATAGAGCTGCTGAAGAAATTAAGGAACGCCTAAGTTTACTTAGTATAGATGATGATATTAATATTTGGGTGGGGACAATACATCAGTTTTGTCTTGAATTTATTATTTATCCTTTTAAAATGAATCTCTCAAGAGTATCAAAAGGATTTACAATTATTGATGATTATACTCAAAGAGCTTACGTCAGCCAAATTAATAATATGCTGAATTTAAATCTCAAAACGTATGAACTGAACAAAATTGATTTGTCACTTTCTCATGATTTTAAAATTAATGAAGTTCAGTATACTCAAGTTTCTGAAATGTATCACACTATGTTGGAAAAAAATAAAGAAATTGATTTTGATATGATTTTACTAGTAGCGTATAAAATTTTAACTGTAAACAGTAACGTTGCACGTAATATTGCTAGTAATATAAGGGCGATTTATGTGGATGAATTTCAAGATACTAGAGAATTACAATACAATGTAATAGCTAAATTACTTCAAAACAACCCTCAAATTCAGTCAATGTTTGTTGGAGATATTGACCAAGCAATTTATGGATCATTAGATGGTATAGCTAAATCAGTTGAAGAACTAGAAATGCTAACTAGTCACACTTTTCAATCAAAGACGCTACATGGCTGTTACAGGTCTAATCAGAGATTAGTAGACTTCTACTCTAATTTTCAGAGTTGTCCTTACGAGATTGAAAGCAGAGGGAATAATAAAAACGACCGTGGTTTTATAAGTTATGATTGCAAAGTTACTAAGGAGGATTTACCCAACATAATAAAAAATATAATAAAGGAAAAGATTGAAAGCGGCATTCATGAAAAAGATATTTGTGTACTTGCTCCTCAACACTATCCTCTGTTTTCACTGGGTGAGTATTTAAAGAAAGAATTACCGTATTGCAATTTTGATGCTATAAATATATCACCAATTAAGGTAAATAATCATAGTTTATTTTTCAAGTTAGCAATTTTGTACTTTACTGAATCAGGTGAAAAGGTTCGAAGAAGAAAGCTAATTGCAAACGATATTTTAATTATATTAAAAAATGAATTTGGAATAGAAGTTAAAGATTATTTTATTGACTTAGATTTATTACAGCTAATAAACAGTGTGAAAAGAATGTATAGTGGAGACGACAACGGTGTTGATTTATACAAATTTGTTACCAAACATATATTTGTTAATCTTAATATTGACGAGAAAAATTACCCGTCTATTTTTAAGCACTATCTATTTTTTATTAACGAAGTAGAAGATCGGATAAAAAATAATTCATTATCTAGTAGTGTATCTAGTTTTAAGAAGATGTTTAAATCTCGAGATGGTATCACACTTACTACAGCACATAAAGTTAAAGGAAATGAGTATGATACTGTTATCGCTATTAATCTTCTAAACGGGAAAATTCCTCATTGGAATGAAATTTTTAATGTTTCTGATAAAGGAATTAGTTCAGCGAGAAAACTACTATACGTAATTTGTTCAAGAGCAAAAAATAATTTATTTCTTTTCTCAGAGGTGGGTTATTTTACGAGTAAAGGAGACTTGCTTTATCCCACTCAATTATTAGATAAAATAGAATTTGATTATAATATTTAAAATACCTAGGTAGTCGTTGTTTTAAATATAGTAGGAATCGGACGCTCAGTACGGAGCGTCTATTTTTTTACCCGATTTTGAAAGGAAGTGAACTTATGAAAACAAAAAATCAAGAATCAAAAGGTCGCTCTCCCCCCTTTAAAACCATCACACAAATAAGATTCATTCAAACATAAAAACAGAAAGGATAGGTAAAAATATGGAACTTAAATATGTCATTCCCAATATGGAAAAAACATTTGGACAATTAGAATATGCTGGTGAAGGGAACATTGAACAACGTCGAATAAATGGCAGACCAACCATTCTCTCTCGTAGTTACAATTTATACTCAACGATTCAACGAGCAGATGATATTGTTGTCATTCTTCCCTCCGAAGCTGGCGAGAAACATTTTGAATCCGACGAAAAAGTCAAACTCATCAACCCACATATTACCGCAGAAGGTTATAAAATTGGCAATCGAGGATTTACCAATTACATTATGCACGCAGACGATATGGTGAAAGCATAAGAAAGGAAAGGTGAAAAAATATGAGATTAGCAGAAGGTATTGTGATTGAAAAAGACCAGACATTTGGCACATTGAAATTTTCCGCCTTGCGTCGTGAGGTTCGTATCCAGAATGAAGATGGTACGGTTTCCGAAGAAATTAAAGAACGTACCTATGACTTAAAATCAAAAGGACAAGGACGCATGATACAAGTCAGTATCCCCGCTTCTGTTCCTTTGAAAGAATTTGACTACAACGCAGAAGTGGAATTAATCAATCCTGTGGCAGATACCGTAGCGACGGCTACTTTTCGAGGGGCAGACGTTGATTGGTACGTGAAAGCAGACGATCTTGTATTAAAAGGACAGACAAAACCTCATCAGAAATATAAAAAAGAAGCGTCCGAAAGTGAAAAATAGGTGTTGCTTATGACAAACACACCATTGATTTTGAAAGAAATTCCGAAAGATGAAGCCATTTCTTTTATTCGGCAATACCATTATTCAAAGATACTCCCTAGATTGTGTAAATACTTTCTAGGGATTTTTTCAGAAGAAAAATTATTAGGCGTTGTGGAATTAGGCTGGGGTACGCAACCCCTACAAACCATACGCAAACTCTTTCCCGACAGTTCCCTTCAAACCACAGATTATTTAGAAATTGGAAAGATGTGTTTTCTTCCAGAAATGAATCAAACCAATTATTTTGGCAGTCAAGCTCTTTCAGCTCTAATTAAGTGGTTGAAAGAACATACGGACTGTCATTTTTTATATACACTGGCAGATGGAATTGAGGGAAAATGTGGCTATGTCTATCAAGCGTCCAACTTCTTTTACTGCGGGTATTTCAAGACAAGTGTCTATCGTGATAAGCAGTCATGGGAAAAGATACACCCTCGAAGTGCTCGCCTTTTATTAGAGGAAAATGCTCGCTTTGAACAGGTAGAGAAAAAGCATTGGCTTTCCCAGGCATTTTGCGAATACAAAGGGATTGAGAAAATCAATGGACGCATGTTTCGCTATCTCTATCCGTTGACAAAAGAAGCGAAAAAACTGTTAGGACACACTCTCTATCGACGTCATTATTATCCGAAAGAAAAAAATTTACGCTTTGAAAAGCGAATCGCTTATCAGAAATATGAAGCCATTTCTCAACCAACTTTTGATAAACAGGCTCGTATCTACAATACACAATTATTTTGATAGGTGGAAAGGAGGATTTTTATGCCATTGCTTCATGACAGAGGAGAGCGAATCAAAGCCAACGATAAGCACTTGGTCTATCATTTTGTACTAATTTCATTGCTGGTAGTTTTTCTAGTCGTCCTACTCCCTTTTCATTGGAGAGCGTTACAATCGGTGAACTGGCAAGCAGTTCAGTTAGATACATTTTTCTATCAACTTCATACGCCATACTTATGGAGCAGTATTCTCACTGCTCTTTTTGTATGCGGACTTATCAGCTGGCTTTATTATCACTATCGTATAGATTCTATAAAACAGTTAGAGCACCGTCAAAAGTTAGCTCGTATGATTTTAGAAAATCATTGGTATGAAGCCGAAGAAACTCAATCAGAGGGATTCTTTAAAGATTTACCCAGCAAGAAAACCAAACAACGAATCCGCCATTTTCCTAAAATATATTATCGAATGAAAGATGGACTAATCCATATTCATGTAGAAATCACCTTAGGGAAATATCAAGATCAGCTTTTGCACCTAGAAAACAAACTAGAAACAGGATTGTATTGTGAATTAGTGGAAAAAACGTTGAAAGATTCTTATGTAGAGTATGTCCTACTTTATGATACTATTGGCAATCGAATTGGCATTGAAGACGTGGTAGCTCAAGATGGACGTGTCAAATTGATGGAATCGGTCTATTGGGAGTTCGATTCTCTCCCTCACATGTTAATTGCTGGGGGCACTGGTAGTGGAAAATCCTATTTTATTCTCACATTGATTGAATCTCTCCTGCATACAAATGCAAAGCTTTATATTCTTGACCCTAAAAATGCTGATTTGGCAGACTTAGGGGCGGTCATGAATAATGTCTATTACCGTAAAGAAGATATGTTGGCATGTATCAATCAATTTTACGAAGATATGATTGATCGCAGTGAAACCATGAAACAACACCCTAACTATAAAACAGGAGAAAATTATGCTTATCTTGGTTTGTCTGCCAATTTTCTTATTTTTGATGAATATGTGGCAATGATGGATATGCTAGGTCGTGAAAGTACCACCGTTATTCATAAACTCAAACAAATTGTAATGTTAGGACGACAAGCAGGCTTCTTTTTAATTCTTGCCTGTCAACGTCCAGACGCAAAATATTTTAGTGATGGGATTCGGGACAACTTTAACTTCCGTGTGGCTTTGGGTCGTATGTCTGAAATGGGCTTTGGTATGATGTTCGGAAGCGATACACAAAAACAATTTTTCTTAAAACCCATCAAGGGAAGAGGTTACGTGGATACAGGAAAAAGTGTGATTAGTGAGTTTTATACACCCCTTGTACCAAAAAGGTACGATTTCTTAGGAGAAATAGGAAAAGTCATTCAAAAAAAGCAATCTGAGCCTGTACCGCACGAAGTGAAAGGTACAGGTTCAGACTTGCTTTGATTGGTGTGGCGTTAGCCACGCCAATCCTTTAGCCCCCTCTATCTAACAGGGGGGCACAAATACAACTGAAAACAGGCAATTCTCATCAACCAATGTTGATGGTACAAAGGATTGCGGAAAATATGAAAGGTGTAAACTCAAGGGTCATAGTTTACATCTTTTTTAGATTGGAGGTTTGCGAATGGAAAACGAAAAAATTTGGATTAAGGAATTGAAAGAAAAGCGACTGGCTTATGGCGTTTCTCAAAATAAACTGGCGGTTGCTTCTCATATTACCAGACCTTACCTATCGGATATTGAAACAGGCAAGGCAGTCCCTACTCAACAGGTGAAAGAAGATTTACTGAACGCTTTGGAACGCTTCAATCCCGATAACCCATTGGAGATGTTATTCGACTATGTACGGATTCGATTCCCTACCAATGATGTGGCTCAAATTATCGGTGAGGTTTTACGTTTGAATATGGATTATATGCTACACGAAGACTTTGGCTATTATTCTTATCCCGAACACTATCGTTTCGGTGATATTGTTGTCCTAGTCTCTCATGATGTAAGTAAAGGTGTTTTATTAGAACTGAAAGGAAAAGGCTGTCGGCAATTTGAAAACTTTCTATTGGCTCAACATCGGAGCTGGTATGATTTCTTTCAAGATTGCATGGAACATAAAGGTATTTTCAAACGCTTGGATTTAGCTATCAACGATAAAACAGGGATTTTGAATATTCCAGATTTGGCAAAGAAATGTAAACAGGAAGAATGCATTTCCGTCTTTCGAAGCTTTAAAAATTATCGCAGTGGTGAATTGGTTCACCGTGATGAAAAACCATACATGGGAAACACACTTTATATTGGCTCATTAAAAAGTGAAGTCTATTTCTGTATATATGAGAAAGATTATGAGCAATACGTGAAAAATGATGTTCCCTTAGAAGACGCAGAAGTAAAGAATCGGTTTGAAATTCGGTTAAAAAATGACCGAGCCACCCAAGCCATGAAAGATTTATTGGCACATCAACAGGCGGAAAAAACAGCCTTTGAAATTATCAATCGCTATATCCGCTTTGCAGATAAAGACGACACTAAACGTCGGAGTGATTGGAAAACTAATGAACGTTGGGAATGGTTTATCGGTAAAAATCGTGGAGCATTACGCCTAACCACACAGCCAGAGCCTTATTCTTTTGAACGAACATTGAACTGGTTACATCATCAAGTCGCCCCTACATTAAAAATCGCAAGCATTTTAGATGTTCTCAACGGTACAACCATTATCTCCACCATGATTCAGGAAGCCAAACTGACAGAAAAACATGAGAAATTAATTGAACAACAACATCTAGCCATGGAGGATTTGATTACATGAGCCTTTTAACAAAAGAATTAAAGAAGTTAGGGTTTCAGTGTGGCATTGAGTTTCAAGCGTATATACAAAATACAGGGAAATATACGTCTCTCATTATTGAGGGAAAACGGCAAGCTGGTGATACCATCTATACCTATGATTTTTACAAGGTGAGATTTTATAATAATTATACCAATCGAGTAACCGTCTATGGAGAGCATTTAACCCCTTTTCAATTATTAAGGCGTGTAAAAAGCTATATCTATTATCGAGAAAAATATCTTAAGGAAAGGAGGACAATCACATGAATTTTGGGCAGAATTTGTACAACTGGTTCTTGGATAATGCACAGTCATTGGTATTGTTAGCGATTGTTGTCATTGGACTGTTTTTAGGTTTTAAACGAGAATTTTCAAAACTCATTGGCTTCTTGATTATTGCTCTAATCGCCGTCGGACTTGTGTTCAATGCAGCTGGCGTGAAAGATGTGTTATTAAACTTATTTAACCGAATCATTGGTGCTTAACAGATATTTTTCATGATAAAATAGGAAGTATATATTTTGTTATGAAAGGATTTATGAATATGTTTACAAATGATCAATTTAAATCTCTTTTAATTAAAACATTAGAAAGAAAGAGCTCTTCAAATTATTATGAAGGAGGTAACGAGATTGTTTCTAAAATGAAAATATCAGAGGTAACTTTAGATGAGACTGACGATTTTACTTATTATAAAGGATATAAAAAGGGCTGGAATACGCTTTGCACATATCTTAAAATAAGAGTTCCTTTTGATGATTTAGACTTTTTTGAAAGTCATAAAGATTTGATTACCCAGACAGCAAGCTCCATATATGATAAACAAGGTGATAATGTATTAGTGGATACTATTTTAGTACCACTTCCAGAGAATTACGAAGTAATTAACTTTAGTCAGTTGAAAATTAGTGATGTGGTTTCACAAGCTATTGAAGACGCTGAGTCTTTTATGAGTAATGGTGAATATCAACGTGCCTTTGACAGAGTTCACACTGCTTTTCATGGATATTTAATTGAAATACTAAAAAAATATGAAATTACAGTTCCTAGAGACGAAAATCTATCTAAATTATATAGTAGGATACAACAATTAATTGAAAAAGAAATTCAACCTACTGAACTTGCTGATATAGTGAAGACAACGATAAGGTCATCAAATGGAATGATTAGCTCTCTTAATGAAGCAAGAAATAGGCATTCACTTGCACACCCTAATACAAATATTATTGGAAAGAGAGAAGCAAAACTAATAATAGGTATTTCAAGTACAGTTACAGATTATATTAGCGGATACCTTGATAAGTAGCGTCATTAACTGATTGCTACTTTTTTTATGACTATTTTTATAAAAAGGATGTGATAAGAATTGGAAATGAAAGTCTATGTGGCAAATTTAGGACGGTATAATGAAGGTGAATTAGTCGGAGCATGGTTTACTCCACCAATTGATGAGGAAGAAATGGCAGAAAGAATCGGTTTAAATGAGGACTACGAAGAATATGCAATACATGATTTTGAGCTTCCTTTTGATGTGGACGAATACACGCCGATTAGTGAAATCAACCGTCTATGTGAAGCCATTCAAGAAATCGAAGGTACACCTATTTATAATGAACTCAAAGAAATTCAAGGCATGTGGTTTAGTAGCTTGGAAGAATTACTGGAAAACAAAGAGGATATTCATTGTTATAGTGATTGTGATTCGATGGAAGATGTCGCCCGTTATTACGTGGAAGAAACAGGACAGCTTGGTGAAGTCCCTTCCAATTTACAAAATTATATTGACTACCAATCTTTGGGACGTGATATGGAAATAGAGGGTAATTACCTAGTTACCTCTCATGGGGTATTTGAATATTGTCAGTAAGTTTAACAATCCGTGTTATAATTAAATTAATAAATAGCACGGAGAGGTATAAATTATGGTAAATGTATTTGAAAATCTTAAACTATTAAAACTAGACATGAAAGATAAAGGCTGGGTGATAGATTCCTTTTACTTTCGTTACAAACAGCAAAATTATATTGTACTTGTTAAGCTATTTGAAAAAGAGGAAAAAGTTCCAGAATATGCTCTGTTAAAACTAGAATTTTTAAAGGAAAACGATTTTTCAGATATGCTAGCTGTCTATGCTAATTCGGTAAAATTATATACAGACACGAAAACAATAAGAGAATATTTTGGTATCGAATACAGTAGTAACTTGGGAGATGTTTTATTTCAATTTAGCCAAACTCTTGCTCGATTTATTCCGACAGAAGTTAGTGAGAAGAAAAATGAAGACCAAAAAGAAGCCATGTGTTTCTCATTAAGTCAAAGTGATTCAGAAGATCCCAGAAAAAAATATTGTTTTTCAGTTAGAAGAAATCCTTTAAAGGGAAATGGTGAGCTGGGAAAACGAAGTCCTTTTAATGACAATAAAACGAGATTGTATAGACCCAGCTTATATGAACGATTAGGGTCAGATACCAATTTAAGTTTCAGATATTCAATGAATCCAGATGATGAAGAAACTGATGAAGGTATTATTGCAAAATGGACAAAAAATAAAATTGAATAGTTAAAGCATTGAAAGAGCAATCACCTATTTTGATTGTTCTTTTTCTATTTTTACGGAAAGGACGTGAAGACATGAAAAAAATAAGAAGTTACACCAGTATTTGGTCAGTAGAAAAAGTGATTTATGCGATTAATGATTTACAACTCCCTTTCCCAATTACCTTTACGCAAATGACATGGTTTATCGTTTCTTTGTTTGTCGTCATACTCTTTGGCAGTTTACCACCACTTTCTCTGATTGACGGAGCACTACTCAAATACTTAGGGATTCCCATTGTTCTCACTGGGTTCATGTGCCAAAAGACCTTTGACGGAAAGAAACCCTATGGATTTCTAAAGTCTATCATTACCTATGCTCTACGCCCTAAAGTAACCTACGCTGGCAAACAAATACGATTAAAAAAAGAAACAATGAATGAATCGATTACGATTGTAAGGAGTGAACAACTAGATGGCATATCCGATTAAATATATGGAAGATAATCTCGTATTTAATCATGATGGCGAAGTATTCGCTTATTATGAATTAATTCCCTATAATTACAGTTTTTTAAGTTCCGATGAAAAAATTCAAGTTCATGATAATTTCTGTCAATTGATTGCCCAAAATCGTGATGGCAAGATTCATGCTCTGCAACTAGCAACCGAATCAAGTATTCGAGCCACACAGGAACAATCGAAAAAAGAAATCACTGGACGATTAAAAGAGATAGCTTACGAAAAAATAGATGAACAGACCGAAGCGTTAATTTCTATGATTGGTGACAATCAAGTAGACTATCGCTTTTTTATTGGTTTTAAACTCTACCTCAATGAACAGGAAGTATCCGTAAAAAATGTTGGGAAAGAA
>NZ_JBKWZF010000044.1:0-11906 GCF_046991905.1 Finegoldia sp.
AACTTCTATTTACTCAATCGAAAACAAATACCGAAAGGTGTTCTGAAAGAGCCAAGCCTTATTAAAGATAGTGTAAATGGTCGTTTGGGATATGAGACAGATCTTCTCCTAGATTTAGATAAACAAAAACTAAAATCGGTTTTTCTGTATAACGGTTATTGGATTAATAATAACGATTTTGATTATGAAAGTTATGCTGATATTGAAGCTGCCCTCGTAGATTTAACCGATCGAAGCTATACAGGAAATATCCTAGATGAGTTTACTGAAGCCAGTGCTGAAAAATATGAACTCAATGTTCGTGAAGTACAAAATGTTTCCGTAAAAGATGAGAAACAAAGCTTCGATTTAGTTAAGGATTTTGATCCGCCTTCTGTGCGACTGGAAAATAATATTAAAGCCTTAGAAGTCCTCAAGCGATGTGAGAGCGAAAATCGATATGCTACAAGCGACGAGCGAAGAATTTTAGGAAGCTATGTCGGTTGGGGCGGTCTTGCAGATGTTTTTGATGAAACAAAAGGCGGACAATGGGAGCGTTCAAGAGAAACAATTAAACAATATTTATCGGAAGAAGAGTATGAATCCGCTAAGGAGTCTACATTAACATCGTTTTACACGTCCAATGGGATTATCGATGGAATCTACAGTGCTTTAGAAAATATGGGCTTTAAAGGTGGGAATATTTTAGAGCCAAGTGCAGGTATAGGAAACTTTATAGGCAATTTGCCAAAGAGCTTAGAACCGTCGTCCTTTCATGCAGTAGAGCAAGATACGCTAAGCGGTCGCATAGCAAAACAACTTTATCCGGAATCTACTATTGAAGTCTCAGGGTTTGAAGATGTGAAGCTAGAAGATGACCACTATGATATTGCAATTGGCAATGTTCCATTCGGAAATTACAAGCTGTACGATGAAGCTTATAGTAAGCAGAATTTTTTGATTCATGATTACTTTTTTGCGAAGTCTTTGGATAAAGTCCATGATGGTGGCATTGTTGCCTTTATAACCTCAAAAGGCACAATGGATAAGACAAATAGCGAATTTTTAAACTATATGGCAGATCGGGCGAAATTGGTAGGAGCTATAAGACTGCCTGAAGAAGCCTTTAAGCAGACAGGAACGTCTGTCACTTCCGATATTTTATTTTTTCAAAAGGTAGAAAATAGTGATCGCTCATGGACTGAATTGGCAAGAGATGAAAATGGAATATCTCTAAACCGATATTTCGTGGAACATCCTGAAATGATAATGGGAACAATGGTAGAGCGTTCTGGACCTTTTGGAAAGGTGGCTACTTGCCAACTAGACGATAAAGATTTTTCAGCACTCTTTGAAGAGGCAATAAAAACACTCCCTAAAGATATATACCAAGAGCCAATTGAACGGTCGATCGAACCTAAAAAAGAAGAAAATCAAATTACAGCGGAACTGCCTGATTTGTCTGATGTAGAGGATTACACCTACTGTAAAGTAGGGGATAAAATATACTACAAGAATGAAAACGTCGTCGAAGAGATCTCACAAGATGTCGAGCTGCTTAGCGGTATGATCGAGCTACGTGATACAGTTAAAGAACTTTATTACCTGGAATATAATAATTTCGATAGTAAAGCGATCGATGAGCAAATGGAAAAGCTCAATAGTGTATATGATGAATTTGTCGAAAAGCACGGTCGCATTAATGAACCTTCGAAGATTAAAGCTTTCAGAGGAGACGACTCCATTGCCATTCTTCTAGCATTAGAAGAATTAGATAATGACGGTAAGTTTGAACAGAAGGCTGATGTCTTCAGAGAACGTGTTATTAAGGGAGTAGAAGTTCCTGAGCATACAGAAGATCTGGTAGATGCTGTCATTCTTTCTCTCAATCACAAAGGTAGAATTGATCTGAATTTTATGTCTGAAATTATGGGAAGAGATTCCGCAGAAATTAAAAACGATCTTTTAGAGAAAAAGCTGGCTTTTAAAAGCGAGAGAGGTACAGGAGAATTAGTATATCGTGAAGATTTTTTATCCGGTGATATTCGCAAAAAAATAGAAACGTTCCAAGCAAATATCGACTCTTTTACAGTAGAGGAAAGAAAATCGATGATAGAAGCCCTCGAATCAGCAATACCTGAAGCAATTAAAGCGAAAGATATAAGCTTTAGGCTAGGCTCTACATGGATTCCTGAGAGGTATATTTCTGATTTCTGTAGAGAAGTGTTAGGTGGAAGTAAGCGGATTGAATTTTCGGAAGCCACGTCGAAGTGGTATGTACCTGATAAAGGGAATGACTGGAGCGTTTATAGTACGACTAAATTTGGCACCCGTCGTATGAACTCGTGGCATATTTTGGAGAAAACACTTAATCAGAATGAACGATTAAAAATTGAAGATACAATTTATGTCGATGGCAAGGAACAAAAAGTACTAAACAAAAAAGAAACGATTTTGGTACAACAAAAGCAAGAATACATGAAGCAAGAATTTGCGAATTGGCTTTTCAGTGATCCTCAAAGGACAAGTGAATTAGAAAAGATCTATAATGAGCGATTTAACAATATAGTTATTCGAAAGTATACAGGAGAAAATCTTCCGTTTAGCGGCATGAATCCGCTTATTAGCTTGCGTCCACATCAAAAAGACGTAGTAGCCAAATCAATATTCCACGGAAATACGTTGGCAGCTCATACAGTTGGAGCAGGTAAGACTTTTTCTGCAATTGCAGCCATAATGGAATCGAAACGCTTAGGTCTATCATCTAAGGCTATGATCGCCGTACCCAATCACTTAACGGAGCAGTGGGGTAGAGACTTCTTAAAATTATATCCAGACGCAAAGGTCCTTGTGGCGACAAAAAAGGATTTTGAAAAAAAGAATAGGCATAAATTAATGGCGAAAATCGCCAGTGGAAATTATGATGCCGTTATTGTAGGACACAGTCAGTTCGGTATGATTCCCGTGTCGCAAGAATATGAAAAAAGATTCCTACAAGAACAATTGAAAGAACTCGATCTAAAACTAAATTCTTGCAATAAATACACACAAGGGTTTTCCGTCAAGCAATTACAGCAAAAGAAGAAAAAACTAGAGTCGAAAATAAAGGCGTTAATGAAAGAAAAACGCCGTGATGATATTGTCAACTTTGAGGAAATGGGAATTGACAAGCTAGTTGTGGACGAAGCTCACGAATTCAAGAATTTACAAATTCCCACGAGTTTAACAGGAGTAAGTGGAATTAGCAATAGTGCGTCTCAAAAGGCATATGACCTCTATATGAAA
The DNA here is from genome assembly GCF_046991905.1 of Finegoldia sp. NCBI lineage: Bacteria > Bacillati > Bacillota > Tissierellia > Tissierellales > Peptoniphilaceae > Finegoldia > Finegoldia sp. Next base: position 3,265 of record NZ_JBKWZF010000044.1, read on the forward strand.
ACTAAATATTTAGATGAGAAGACCGGTCGTAAAGGTCTTCTTTTTTTAACCGGGACACCTGTTTCAAATTCTATGTGCGAACTTTTTGTTATGCAAAAGTATTTGAACAATGAAGATCTTGTCCGAACCGGATTATTGGATTTTGACGCTTGGGCTTCCACCTTTGGAGAGATTAAAAATGTGCTTGAACTATCGGTCGATGGTACAAGCTATAAGATGAAAACAAAATTTAATCGATTCAATAATATGCCAGAACTAAAAAAACAATTTTTAAATTTTGCAGATATAAAGATGCCTGAAAGCTTAGATTTGCCGGTTCCTGATCTAAAGTCTGAAGTAGTAAAGGTAAAGCCTAGCGAATTACAAAAAGAGATTATCGAAGATCTCTCTTCCAGAGCTGACAAGGTAAAATCCGGGATTGATCCTAGAATTGACAATATGCTAAAGATCACGAACGACGGGCGTAAACTGGCACTTGATCAAAGGGTATTTGACCCGATGCTGCCAGATGAAGACAACAGTAAAGTGAATGCTTGCGTCGATAAGATTGTAGAAATCTATAATCAAACTATGGATAGTAAATCCACACAAATTGTATTTTCTGATTTATCTGTTCCGAATAAAGATGAATTTAATGTTCATCATGATCTTAAGGAAAAACTCATTAAAAAAGGTCTCAAAAGCCAAGAAATTGCCTTTATACATGATGCCAATACTCCTGCAGAAAAAGAAAAGCTATTTGCGAAGGTTCGTTCAGGCGATGTTAGAGTCATCATCGGTACTACTCAAAAAATGGGAACCGGTACGAATATGCAAGACAGGGCTATCGCCTTACACCATTTAGATTGCCCGTGGAGACCGGCAGATAGAGAACAACGGCTTGGTCGCATGGTAAGACAAGGAAATGAAAATAAGGAAGTATTCGAATACACTTATATTACCGAAGGAACATTCGATGCCTATATGTATCAAATTTTAGAAAATAAGCAACGGTTCATCAGTCAATTAATGACAGAAGAATCGGCTCTTCGATCTATTGAAGATGTAGATGAAATCACTTTGAACTATGCGGAGATAAAAGCTTTATGTGCCAATAATCCTTTGATTAAAGAAAAAATGGAACTCGAAAATGATGTTAATCGATTAAGCATTGAAAAGGCGGGTTACTTGCAAAATATCAATCAACTAAAACAACAAATAGCAAGTGCATATCCTGAATCTATGCGAAAACTAGAAAATAACATGAATAATATAAAAATGGATTTAGAAAGAGCTCGTAGGAGCGAAAATAAGCCTTTTGAAATGAAAATTAATGGAGTTATTTATCAAGATGAGAAAGACGCCGCAAAAGCCTTTGCAGAGTCTTATCAGGAGAGTATAAAGAAAAGTGGGCCATTCGCAGAATATAAAGGCTTTAAGATCTCCATAGACTACAGTCCTATTGACAAACAATACGTCTTAAATGTTGCAGGGGAGGAACGTAGCTACAAAGAACTTGCTTCTAAAGCGGGGCATTGGAACATTACAAGAATAAAAAACATGACCGCCCCGGAGTATTACGAGGAATTAATTATGAGTACCGACGAGCGATTAAAAGAACAACAAAGAAACCTGGAAACTGCGAAAGAAGAAGTTTTAAAACCATTTATAAATGAGGAGGAATATGTCGAGAAGATGAATAGACTAACAGAGATTAACCTAAAGTTTAATGATGGAGATATTTTATTCGATCAGTCGCTCGAGGAAGCTAAAGAAAAATTATCAGATTTTTGTATTGCTTCTCAAGGCTATTCAGATATTGACTTTACCGACCTGGAAGATGTTCACCTTTTAACCAAAAAAATTGATGGTCAACGAAAAATAGATATATCTTGTAGTTTACTGGATCATCCTGAGCTGATTACAAAGTTAAATGGTGAGATCATAGATATAAGGAGAGAACAGTCCCTGGAAGACTTTATAAAGCTAAATATAACTTCCATGGATATTTCCCAACACATTCATAAACTAAAGGAAACTGGAAAGCTTGAACTATCAGAGAAAACAAATGAAGAGGTGATCAAGCATGAAAGATTCGAAGATCGAGAAGATCGTTAAAGAGATAGGCGCAGACACTGAATCTTATTTGAAGGGATTTTTCCAATATTTTCTTTTCATAGAAGATGAGGAAGTTTTGAATGATCTATATAGTACCTTTACAGAGTCCAACTATTCACTTTTTAGCGATGAGATCGTCAACTTTGAAGAAGAAATTAATGCCATAAAATATGAAGCAATAAACGACTTTATTTCTAGGGTGAATGATGTAATAGGTCAAAAGATAGATCTAAAAGCTTTTGAGACAGAACTAGAACAAAAAGAGATCATCGATGCCTATGAAATAAATCTCATGGGGAAACTAACGAGAATTATAATAGTCTTTAAAAATGAAGAAGGAATAGTTCTAGGTATAAACGAAAAAATGATATTAGAGCTAGTAACGCCCCTAGAGTTGGTCTATGAAACAAAGATTCAGCAATTACTTGGAGAAACTGAAAGTAGATCTAATATAATTCAAATTTATTTTCAAGCTCAAAAGATAGGCACATTATATTGGAGTAGACCAATAAACTTGAAAATTAAATATGGGCTTATTTCAGATTATCTGGACGAAGAGTTCTATACTCTAAAAGAAGAAAAAGAAAAGATGGAAGAAGGGTTTCGAGACTTTTATCTAGATACGATTAATAGTTTGACGTACTTTAAAATTCCTAAATCAATTAATTTAGAAGAAATTTTCCATTTTGAAAATATCGATAGAGACTATAAAGTTATTCTCTATATGAAGAAGCTATATAAGGAGATCCTACAAGGAAAAAAATCTGGAATGCCTGATTTTAAAAATATTATTGAGATGGAAAGCTTCATTGAGCAAGCTAACGTTTATCAGCCTTTGTTTTTGGAAAAGTTAAGTAAAGTAGATAAGACAAAACTTAGCTATGAGCAGGCAAAGAAAATAGCGTTAAAGAAAATTGAAAATCAAAAGGTGTAAGAAAAGCTGTCTAGATAAAGAGCGTTTTGTGAATTGGTAAGTCATTAATATGACAGAAAGTAGATGAAAGGGTCCATATCTAGAGATTTCCTATAGTATTGACAGGAAAAAGACATTGCGGGGCGTGGTAAGAGGTTGTATAATCAAACAAGAGGAAAACCTTTTAGTGCTTTGGCACTAGGAATTTTAATAGGGGGTGATTTTTAATCTGTATTGTTGGAGTAGTGTGTAATTCTGTTGTGAGGGTTAAATAATGGTGGTAGAGCAGGAAATATTAATACAAGGTCTGGCAAAGTTGGAAATACCTTTGGTTTAGATTGCTCAGGATATGTAAGTAGATGTTGGGGCCTAACATCCAAAAGAGGCACAACTACAATTGAAAATGTGGCAAGACGGATTTCGTATAGCAGTCTGCAACCAGGAGATGCCCTGAATTATCCGGAAGAACACGTTATGTTATTTGAAAAGCGTGACAGCAACGGGGACTATGTATTGTATGAAGCAACGAGATTAAATGGATATGATCGAGTATCTCATACAATACGTTCAAAATCGAAAGTAGAGAGTCAGTATAAAGCTATTCGGTATAATGGCATATGATCCATAGATAGCTTAACGTATAGATAGATGAATGCATAGATGAATGAGTGTAGGAGGCCTTTAATGAAAAAGATGGCAGTATTGTTATCATGTTTATTGCTTCTCCCTTCAGTAGCCTTGGCGAAGGGACCTTCTCCTGTTGGACGTTACGTTGGAGTTTACGTTAATGGGCGGGAACCCTTAGAAGAAGATGTGATGCCCGTTATCCGTCACAATCGAACGTTTCTTCCTTTGCGTGCGGTCACTGAAGAATTAGGCTATGTCGTGTCGTGGAATCAAGATAAAAAGGAAGCAACTTTAACGAAAGGTAAAGAAAAAGTCGTGATGACGATCGGAATAAAATCTTATCGTCAAAACGGAAAAGATGTGGCGATGGATGTCGCGCCATATCTAGAAAAAAATCGCACATTTATTCCGGCGCGTTACTTAGGGGAGGCGACGGGGCTTTCAGTCCAATGGATGCCAAACGAGCGCATCGTCACCGTCGGAAGCTATCCTCAAAAGGATATTCCTGGAGCGAAACGGATCTACATCAAGGAAATAGATATGTCCTTTATTTTACCGAAAGATGCAAATATTGATTACAAGCTCGAAAACGACGAGCTTTGTTTCTATGAAAAGTCGAATGAACAAATAGGTGGCGATGGTTTTCTCTTTCGCCTTTCAAAAGTCAAAAATCCGAGGACTGATTGGTGTAATGGTCCTGTGATCCTTGCTCATAAAGATGGCATCTACTACGGTGCAGATTTCCGAGGAGATCCAGCGGAAATTCAAGATAAGGCACTAAGGGAAAACTTCGAAAAAGCTTACGACTATATTGATGATATTCTGATGACAGTTCGAGTAGGAAAGTAAGAGGAAATTCTATATTAAATAGTGTTAATAGTGTTGGTGGAAACACCGGCACTATTTTTTTATTATAATTCTGGTCAGACTCAATTTAAAATAAACTTCGAAAAGTTTATCAAACCATAAGTAACGGATATCAAAGAATTGTTTGATTTTAATTTATAGACCAATTCATGTAGGTTCAAGATAGAACCTAAATATTTAGTAATTTACTCCCTTTTAGTGTAATAAAGAAAATGATTAATGACTCTTTTATCCATTCACTTTTGAAGAGATAGCTTTACGAACGAAGCTTGAATCGTTTTTATTACACTAAGATTAAAAACATAATCTGAAGAATTTACAAAATCTTAGTTGATATGTGCAATCGCACATGATATCATCTAACCAAGATATAACTCAATCACATTTCGTATGGAGGTTTAAAATGAAAAAGAAAATGTTAGTCAAAAGTGTATTGTCCGTAACATTAGCTACAACTATGCTCTCTTCAGCAGGGGTAGCGTATGCCAACCATGCTCCTGTGAATGCGAATGACAAGAAGATTCAAATTAATGGAATTAAGTATTTGAAAATTGCAGACTTAGAAAAAATGGGATTTAAAGTAATTGTTAAAGATGGCGTCCTAATTCTTGAAAAGGATGGAAAAATTATTCACTTAAAGTTAAATCAGAAGACTGCTTTAGTTAATGGCTTAGAAATTTCTTTATCTAACGTAATTTACTCTAACGAAGGAGTAAATGAACAAGCTCTAAAGAATCTATTAGAAGCATATGACTCCGGCAGAACCTATTATGTTCGTAATATCTTAACGAAAGACGAAGACACAGTTAAAGATTCGAAAGCTGTAGAAGAACCTGGAACAAGACCTGAAGAACCCAAGAAAAAAGAAGAAGGCACTTTAGATCTCCTGGACATTCTGAAAGATGAAGAATCGAATAAGAAGATTTATGATGATCTAAGCAAAGATAACGAAGTATTTGATAAACTGTTTGATTTCAGTGTAGAAACCCCTGGAACAGAAGAACCTGGAACAAGACCTGAAGAACCCAAGGAAAAAGAAGAAGGCACTTTAGATCTCCTGGACATTCTGAAAGATGAAGAATCTAACAAAAAGATCTATGACGATCTAAGCAAAGACAACGAAGCTTTTGATAAGCTCTTCAATTCAAAAGGTGAGAACTCTGATAAAAAAGAACAAGATGAAAGCCCAGAACAAACGCCTGAAATCGTATATGAAGAGATAACCGTCAAATTAAAAGATGGAAAAACCGCTACTGTTAAAGTTCGATATGATGAGGCTATGGCTCAAAAACATCTCGATCTTTTGAATAACTACAGAAAAGAAAACGGGCTTCCTAAAGTCAAAGACAATAAAGAACTAGTCAAAATTGCAAAAGAACGTGTTGCTGAAATTGTATATGAAAAAATGACGACCGGAACCATTAGCCATACTCGAACGAATGGCGATGCAATTAAGAAAATGAACGACTTTGCCGGTGAAAATATTCAGAATATACGTGGGACTTTATCTGAATCAGAAATGAAACGTGCTTTGGATAACTTTATTAATTCTCCTGTACACAATGAGGTTATGAAGCATAATGAGTATGACAGGAACGTAGGCGTAGGAGTAGGCAACTACGAAGATAGCGGTGTATCTCGAGTCGTTGTTGTACAACTATACGGAAAAGATTTAAAAGGTAAGGAAAAATATACTTTTGACGAAACAGAAAAACAAAAAATAGCTGAGGAACGAAAGGATGAAGAAGAAAAGAAACTGATTGACGATGTAAAAGGTCAAATCACCGATGAAATCAATGGAGAATCTGAATCCGTAGTACAATCTGAAGCCAAGGAAACTTCCTTCACTAAGGAAGAGAAGGCTTTAGTTGCAGAAGTTAAAACAAAGATCGAAGAAGAAATAAACAAAGACGGAAACACAAACGAAATCGTCGCGTCTCCTGAAGAAGCAGCACCGACTGATAGTAGTGAACAATAAAACAAGAGCCTTGCGTTAAGCGAGGCTCATATAACTATAAGTTCTCTCTCATAGATAGGTGTCATTGCACATTTATCTGATATAATTACAGTAATAATAAACGGAGAAGGAACTTAACATGAATGAAACAAATAATATTATTCTTTTAGATCCCGAGGATCTTCTAATCGATCCAGAGAATCTAATTTATGAAAGGGATCCGGAGGATGATGAAAAACTTAGAGAAAGTATAGATCAATATGGAATCCAAAAACCTTTATTAGTATATGAGAATCCTAGTGGCAAATATACAATTATTGATGGACATCGCAGAGCAAAAATAGCAATACATGGTGACGCAATGGTACCTTGTATTCTGTTCCCGATTGAAAATTCCCTAGATCTCATAAAAGCTAAAATAGCCGTTGTGCAATCAAACCATGATGAAAATAATCGATCTGTACAAGATAAATACCGTGAAATAGTTTTTCTAGAAAAGTATATTAAGGAATTAAAAAAGCTAGACCCATCGGTAAAGGGACTTACTAGAAAGCTTATTGCTGAAAATATAGGATTAAAAGAACGTCAAGTAGCTGACTATACAAAAATAAAAAACAATTTAAGAGAAGACGATATGAAGTCTTTTTTATTAGGAAAAATTAATGTTAAAGAAGCTCTTAGTATAATAGATAATTACAAAGAGTTTATACCTGACGCAGTAAGCGAGTTATTTATTAATGATGAAAATAATCCTAAAAAAAACAATCGTTTTTCCGGGAAAAGTATAGACGAAATAGAAACCGTTATTTTCGATATGGTACACAATGAATCGACTTTAAACGGTTATAAAATTGAGCCACAATCGAAGAAAAAAATAAGGCTAACTGATTTAAATACAAATCAAAGTCAAATATTCAAGATTAGAAATATTGCAATAAATATACACGACTACAACGAAAGATATAACGAACAGGAAGGTGAAGAAGCCAATCCGAAAGTTCAATCGATCTATGATCTAACAACGGACTTAGATAAAGAAAATTTGAATCCTATAGATCGTAGAATCCTATCAGACGTAATAGAAAAATTGCATAGCAAGGGAGTTTAGAATGGAAAAGAAAACATCTAAAAGCCAAATGCGTGCAACGAAGAAATGGAAGCAAAAAAACAAAGAAAGAAACCGTTTTTTATCCTATCGATCGACTGCCTTTCTGTTCGCCAAATCATATGCGACGAAGGAAGACATCGAGGAATTAATAAGCGTATTTCAGTCCGAGAATCCCAATGCAAAGGAAGAGGTGGAGAAATGAAACTGTTAATTAATGTGATCTCTATTTTAGGAAAAATCTTGTTTAAATTAATTGCTATAGCATGTCATCTATTAGTTGCATTCGTTCTGCTTGCATTCTCGGTATTGTCTCTCGTGATAGGCTGTCAATTTTCCAGACGATAAAATATTTCTTTCATACTAGCATAGTCTGAAAGGGTCGGAGCTTTACGCTTCGATCCTTTTTTGTTGTATTAGAAAACCCTCGGTTAGACCGGGGGTTCCGTTTAGCTTTAGCGATGAGAACCTAACAGCCTCTCGTGTTATGATAAAAAAGGTCTGGAAACCACGCAACATTATCATCAACAGGAGGTAAAGATGTCATCGCTAAATGACACTCATAGTCTATCACACACAAAATGGAATTGTAAGTATCACGTTGTATTTGCACCGAAATATAGAAGAAAAGAATTCTATGGGTCAAAGCGACTCGAAATAGGTGCAATTTTGCGAGAGTTATGTGGTTGGAAAGAAGTCAACATATATGTAGTCAATAATATTGTATCTTTCGTCAATAGAGGCTTCGCCTTTTGTATTAAATCTGTTCTCAATTTAACAACCCTGGTTTAGCTTACCGAGAAAAGGTACGTTTAAATTATTTAAGGAAACCACCTAAAAAGTGAAATGAGGAACATTGAATAGATACATTACAATAAATTAGAATTCTACTACCACAAAGATTAGAAAATATGAAAAAGGGGAAGTTATCAAAAAGAAAAGAGAACTTTAATACAGTGCAGAAATACTTGACAAAACAACATGTGGATGTTATCCTGGCTTTAGGAAGCCTTATGCAAACTATGATTCAACAGTGCCATCAAAGATCTAAGAAAGGATGAGAAAATGATGAAAAA
>NZ_JBKWZF010000045.1:0-11556 GCF_046991905.1 Finegoldia sp.
CTTCATTGTGGTAACGATAGGAATCTGCATCTTCACAGGAAATCACGAGCTGGCCTTTACTTAAGAGTGGATCATATTCAGATGAAGTCTCTAAAGTACCAATAGCATATAGCTCTGGTTCCTCGCTGGTCGATACCTTTATGAGCTGACCAGCATAGTGGTTTGCCATTTCAGCGATCATCTGATCGTATCTCTTTCTTGTTCCAAGCATGGAAAACGTTAAAGAAAAGCTCCGAGGCTGATAAGATACACGCCCCAGAGCTTTTGTAAAACGAATGGGAGAGTTCCTTCCTGGCACCACAATCGTATTGGATTGCGACTGTGGCACTGGAAAAGAGACAGTTTCTCGAAGCCAGCCCATAGAAGCGACTGATGTTCCGTTTAATTTAATATCAGGTGTCATAGACTGAGCCTCCTTTGTAACTTTTGAGCTTTGCCGAGCTCACCGTCGATTGCCGGGAGCAGATGGCCAACAAGTGTACCGTCCTCAAGGTAGATGCCCTTACTGGAATTATCTGCAATGACTGCCAGATATTTTTCCATTGCACTGGTATTAAGATGACTGGAAATCATCGCTTCCAGCTGTTTGTAGAAACCGGCAAGAGGAAGGATAGCTTCTGCACCGGCTTCACCGCCAGCCATCAAAGAAGATCCGTTCATTCCAAAGATAGTAGGACTAGTCATGATACCACCTTCCTTGTACCAATCAATAGAAAGATGTGGTACAGAAGGTGGAGCGATGGACAGTTTGCCAGTCACCTTGAAATGTGGCAGTTTGATGTGCGGAAGAGAAATCTTCATGCCGGAGAAAAATCCCTTGATAGCATCAACCACGCTTTTGACTTTGTTTTTAGCTGCCTCGATAGGAGTAGTGATGGCGGATTTTATGCCGTTCCACACGGAAGTAGCAGTTGATTTGATCCCATTAAAGATGCTACTAACTGTACTTTTTACAGAATTAAATACTGTTGTGACAGAGCTTTTGATGGCGTTAACCGGAGTTGTAACAGCGTTTTTTATTGCATTCCATACGGTGGTTGCTGTGTTCTTGATAGCATTGAACACAGTCGTTACGACAGACTTGATGGCATTTACTACTGTGGTCACCACTGTCTTTATCGCATTCCACACAGTAGAAAATACCGTCTTGATGGCGTTCATCACAGTGCTGATCACAGATGCCACTGCATGAATGACAGTTGTCACCTTGGATTTAATAGCATCCCAGACTGAGATAATAATTTCCTTGCAGTTCTCCCAGATAAAGCGAAATGGAAGTGTAATAATATCAAAAGCAGCACTTAAAATGGAACCTATCGCCATGATACCGACGGTTACGACATTTTTCAGTGTCTCCCAGATGGTGGTAAAGAACGTAGCAATACCATTCCAGATTCCTTCAAAGAAGGTCTTGATATTTGTCCAGACTTCATTCCAGCTAGTGCCAAACCATCCAAGGACGACATCTGCAACGCCCTTGATAACATTGAGAATGTTGGTAAAGAAGCTACTGATTCCGTTCCAGATAGAAGAAAATATTTCCTTTACACCAGTCCACGCCTGTGACCAATTCCCGGTAAAGATGCCGATAAAGACATCCAGAATGCCGGTGATTACACCAGTTACTGTGGAGAGAATATTTGCAATGTTGTTAAATACTCCTTCAAAGATTGGAGCGAGAACCTGACAAAAACCATTCCACACAGTCTTTAGAACATCCACGATATCAGTGAACTGAAACCCCAGAGCATTCAGCCTGTCAACAATGCCCTGACAAAAACCGGAGATAGTATCTTTGATACGGTTCCAAGTCCCGATCATTGCATCCCGGAAGCCCTCGTTGGTTTTCCAAAGGTGAACAAAGGCAGCTACCAAAACGGCAATAACAGCAACAACAGCCAACACGGGAGCAGAGATGCCACCAAGTGCGGCACCGAGTTTTCCAAGAACGCCGGTTCCACCTTGAATGGCGATCTTCAATTTGCTAATACCATTTGCCAGCTTCACAAAGCCCTGCATAGCCACACCAATTTTCGAGATGGCTGTTCCGATGATGACAAGCAATGGACCGATTGAGGCGACCAAAAGAGCAATGGTAACAATGGTTCTCTTGGTGCCTTCATCCATTCCGTTAAGTTTATCTACGAAACCTTGCAATTTCGATACGATGGAGCGGATAGCAGGCATCAGGATATCACCAAAAGAAATGGCAAGCTCCTGAAGCTGAGACTTTAAGATAGTAAGCTGACCGGCAAGATTATCCTGCATAGTCATAGCCATTTTTTCGGCTGATCCGTCACAGTTATCAATTGCAGAGGAGAGCTTATCAATATCGCCTTGGCCAGCATTCATCAGAGCCAGGAAGCCGGACATTGCATTTTTGCCGACGAGTGATTCAGCGGCTTGAGCTTTTTCGGATTCTGTTAAGTTTCCAAAAGCAGAACGACAGTCAGCTAAAATATCAGAAAGGTCACGCATGGAACCATCTGCGTTGGTAGTGGCGATAGTGACATCTCCGATGGCCTTACCACTGATTTTTACATCACCGGCAAGATTATTCATAATAGTACGAAGGGCGGTACCAGCCTGAGAAGACTTGATACCGGCATTGGCCATAAGGCCGATGGCTTCCGCAGTATCCTCAGCGGAGAAACCAAGTGCACCAGCGATAGGAGCACAGTACTTGAAGGTTTCACCCATCATGGATACATTCGTATTTGCATTGGAGGATGTTGCAGCAAGGATGTCTGCAAAATGGCCGGAGTCTTTGGCTGAAAGTCCGAAGGCAGTCAAGGCATCGGTTACGATGTCAGAAGTTGTTGCTAAGTCCTCACCAGAGGCAGCAGCAAGGTTCATGACACCCTCGATACCATCCAGCATATCTTCAGTTTTCCAACCGGCCATCGCCATGTAGTTCATAGCTTCTGCGGCTTCTGTTGCGGAGAATTTAGTTTTAGCACCCATCTCACGGGCTTTATTTCTGAGAGCATCAAAGTCCTTACCTGTAGCACCAGAAACAGCAGCCACCTGACTCATTGCGGAGTCAAAGTCAGCTGCTGTTTTTACTGCGGCAACACCGACACCACCAATTACGGTGGTCACGCCCATCATCTTTTTACCGGCACCAGCGATGGAATTACCGACGGTCTCCATCTTTTTACCAGCCACATCTATTTTAGAAAGCGCAGTGTTTGTAGTGGCAGCTTCTTGCTGCAGGCGTCGTAATTCTTCCTCGGTCTCTACGATCTCACGCTGAAGAGCGTCATATTTGTCCTGACCGAGTTCTCCATTTTCCAACTGTTGCTTGGCCTGCTCCTGTGCTACCTTGAGTGAATCCAGCTTTTCCTTTGTGGCTGCGATGGCATCTTTCAAGAGTCTTTGCTTTTGAGAGAGTAATTCTGTATTGGAAGGGTCCAGCTTCAAGAGGCGGTTGACGTCCTTCAGGGCAGACTGGGTAGAGCGGATTGAAGTATTGACCGTCTTTAAGGCTTTATCTAGGCCAGTCGTATCGCCACCGATTTCAACAGTGATACCTTTGATTCGATTTGCCACTTGTACGTCACCTCCTTAGAATTTGTCGAAGTCCTCCTGTGTTGCGATTTGCTGGTATTTCACATCGTCATTTGCTTTTTCGGTCCAAATGTCCATCACCATTCCAATGGTTAAAAGGTCAAGGTCTCTGATAGAGATACCGATTTCAATACAACGCAGGAGAAACAACGGTGTGGTCATTTCCCGGCTACTGCGATGAAGTTTTTTTTAGATTCAATTTCTGTCTGAAGATTCATGCCCCAGAGTTCGAGAATTTCAGGAAGTACCTCATAGATGGAGAACATCTCAAATTCATCCAGCCACTCTTCAATGGTTGCCGGAATACTGTGGTCAGCATGGTAAGCCATGATATAGGCTACGTTCTCGAAAATCTCCAAGTCTTCGATCTCAAAGGATGAACCATCATCAGAATTACCCTTATAGGATGATTCAAGGCGTGAGAGGTCTTTGAAGATATCACGCTTGAATTTTGCACGGTAGAGTCTGGGAATAGTAGCGGAGGAACGGAATTTGACCTGCTTATCACCGATTGTAATTGTTTTTTCTAACATGTCTTACGTCCTCCTTATCCTTCTGTCTTAGGTACCGGCACATAAACCTGCTGGTACCAGTTCTTATAAATTTCTGCATCTGTCGCATCACCGGTGCGGCTCTTGACGAGACCATCCTCTCTAGGATCAGCGGTAAGCGTGAGCTTTTCTTTACCCGGCTCGATGGTATCCTCTTTAGTCTCAGATTCAATGGAAGGACGAGAGGAAGTGCAGTTGTAAAGCACATGGCGAATGCTTCTGACATCACCGTCAAACTCAAAGAGCAATGCGAACTTCTCAAGTTCGGTGATGGTTGCATTTTCAATAAGCACGCCGTTGTTATCAAGCTCTTCTTTCAGAATTTCTGTACGGAACCATTCCGGAATGAGTGCGATTTCCAAATCACCACTGTAACCGTTGTTGGCAGTGGAACGGAAATATACGATACCATCGGCATAGAACGGAGAACTGTCACCCTCGGCATCCAAGCTGATGCTGACTGCACCGGGAATAGCCTTCGGTTTAGCGTAGGTAAAGGAGCCGTCCTCACTACGAGTGAGCTTGGCGGCATGAACATTTTTCAAGTTATATTTGACTTTATTGCCCATGTTGATTAAACCTCCATTTCAAATGTGTAGAGGACTTCATAGAGCTTTTCGCTCTCAATCCAGACCTCTGTTTTGTTATAAAAAATGCCGTGCTCATCAAGCACAGCTTCCAGTGTTGCTTCCAATGCCGGGTCTTTGCTATCACAGTAGAGCTCAATATTAACCTCGTTGATTTTGTAATAGACACGGCCATCTGCGGAGAAGTTATCGCTTCCCGGAAACAGGTAGCAGATGAATGGTGGATTTGGCGATTCTCCTTCAGCAAAGTGGTCATAGGCAAAGGGAAGGGCCATCTCCGATAGGATTTGCAGTAATCTATCCATTTTTCAGACACCTCTCAATCTCAGATTCAAGTTCTTTGATACCGGCTTCTTCTGCAGGAGCGATGTGGGAACGACCGGCCACACGGCCACCGCCGCGCTTGGCATGACCAAATTCCAGAAGATGAGCCAACTGATAGCGATTTCTGGAATACACAGTGACCTCCAGTGATTTGGAGGTTTCCTTTGTATTCTTCACAGACCAGCTCTTGCCGTAGGCACCAGTATCTTTTGGAGCAGTACTTTGTATCTGCTTCTTTACAGTGTTACCGGCTTTTTTGACAGCAGCTTTCATATCTACCGTCGCAAGGTCAGCATATTCGGTGAGATCCTTCATAACAGCTTCGGCAAGACCGTCAATTTTTACTTTCTGGGCCATGTCACCGCCTCACTTTCTGACAGGAGAGTTTGATACATTTTTGCTTAAAATTCATATGGTCTACTGCCAAAATATCGTATAGTTCACTTCCAAACTGTACCCGATATCCAGTAGAGGTAAGAGCAGCAGCTTTCTTACAGTAACGGATCGTAAAATCAATCTTGGAATCATCCACGACAAGACCGGCATCGGTGGATTCTTTTCCGGCTTCCGCACTAACGGTGGCATAGCAGGTGTAATAATCTTTCCAAGTGTTCTTTCGATTTCCAATTGAATCTGAGATAACTTCATTCTTCTGAATGTAGATGCGGACATTGAGTAGCTCAATATTCATCAGAAAGCCTCCTTTCTGGAACCGAAGAGAAGAGAGCGCAAAGTCAGTGTCAGAGCATGATGGTCAGCTTCCTCACGATGTTCGTAGAGGTAGGCTACCGCATAATAGACAGCAGGCTTTGCATTCTCACTTTCTTCAAAGACATCTTCATTCTGCCTTGTAATATCCATGCAGAGGCGTGTAGCCGATGTGATGAGCGTCTCGATGAGGAAATCGTCATCATCAAAATCCACTCGGAGATACTGCTTCATTTCTTCTAAAGTGACAATCATCGTTTATCGCCTCCAATCGTAAAAGGAAGGCAGCGTCTCATAAGAGAAGACGCTACCTTTCATGCTTAGCCCTTAGAAGAACCACTGAGTTTCAAAATCTGTACTGCTTCCGGAAGAATCAGCTTGCCATCGACACGTTCCTTTGCTACATAGCCAATCATACCGTTGCCTGCAAAGAGCTCAGTGAGCTGCTTGAAGGAGCGAGTACCACGATCACCAATGTTGTAATAGCTATAATCACCGAAAGCGATAGCATTCTCCGGCGCATATGCAGAGGTATGAACGGCATAGCCAAGTACCTTATCCGGTTCACCGGTCTGATAAGATGGCTACCAGATGTATGCACCATTGTTATCCTTCAGCTTGCGGAGCTGTGCCAGTGTTTTATCATTCATGATGAAACTTGCGTTTTTGCGATACGGACGCTTAAGAGCGTATACCAGGTCAAGCATATCATCAGACTTGATCGCAGCAGAAAGCGTACCTGCTACCGTGCCGCCGCCAGTCGCAACGAAAAGGCCGGTCGGTTTGCCGGAACCGTCACCGTTGAGGAATGCATCCTCCTCGGCATTTGCCAAAGCCTTACCAAACTGATTGATGATGTAATTTTCAAGACCGAAGGCATTATCATAGAGAAGTTCTTCGGTGACCTTGATAGCTACATGGAGTTTGTGCGCATCCAAAAGGATCTGACTGAAGGTCGCATCAGAAAACTGAAGTGCGCCACCTTCCTCAATCCATGCAGCCGCAGGTTTCGTAGCAGCGATGTTGATCTTATGCTCACCGGAAGTCGTGATAGTGTGTCCAAGACTTCTCATGATGTTTTCTTCGGTAAGAACATCAATCAGACGATTGTCATATTCCTCCGGTACAAGGTAGCCGCCGTCAGCGTCCACACCTTCTTGCAGAATATTGGATACCTGACGAAAGTTGGTGCGAAGTGCCTGAAGCATACCATTCTTGTATTCATCAGAAGCACGACCAGTTTTTGCAGGTTTATCGGTGGCAGAATTCCCCGGCTTAGAAGTGAGAGGCTTGTTTACTGGCTTATTAAGCTCGGCCTCCAATGCTTCTTGTCTTTCAAGACGAGCAATTTCCTTACCAAGATCGGCGATTTCCTGTTCCATTCTGGAATAAGTAGCATCGTCCTCGGCAGTAAGAATACCTTTCTCGGTACGGTGAGAATCGAGAAATGCCTTGGCAGCATTCCATGCTGTATTGCGCTTTTCACGCAGTTCTAAAATAGTCATAGTTGAATACCTCCATTAAATGTATTGTTTGATTAGGTCAAGACGCTCCATGAGAGAATCCACAGAGCGTTCCGGTGTTTCAGGCTTCTTAATGCGGCACTTTGCAGCCAGCTTATCCATAAGAGAATTGGTCACCGCTGCACGAGAGAAGAGCATCGGGCCAGTCGTATTATTTTCTACAGGTGTTTCTGCAGGCCTTGCCAGGATTCCGTCGGCAAAACCCATATCGATAGCTGTGTGTGCATCCATCCAGGTTTCTGCATCCATGAGATGAGAGAGCTTAGCACGGCTCATGCCCGTTTTGATTTCATAGGCGTTGATGATGGATTCCTTGACTTCATCCAACATGGCGATAGCCTTTTGCATTTCAGATGTATCTCCCATAGCTGCAGTCATCGGATTATGAATCATAAGCATGGAAACTGGTGATACCAGTACCTTTGTGCCAGCCATAGCGATGACAGATGCAGCGGAGGCTGCGATGCCATCAATCTTTACGGTTACATTGCCGGGATACTCCATCATCATGTTGTAAATCTGAGCTGCGGCTACGCAGTCGCCTCCCGGAGAGTTAATCCAAATGGTGATGTCTCCGTTTCCAGCAAACAGCTCATCTCGAAAGAGCTTAGGCGTGATATCGTCATCAAACCAGCTTTCCTCTGCGATGGTGCCGTTTAGAAACAGTGTCCTCTCCAGTGTCTGTTCCTGCGTCTCTTGATTGGTCACCGTCTGATTCTTCCACTTCCAGAATTTCTTCATTGTTCTCGTCCTCCTTTCCGGCAGCAGTGGTCGCTGCGAATATTCCTGCATCCTCCAGCTTGGTCATGTTCCCATTGATGAGATATAAGTCACCACCAAGTTCCGGTGGGATGAGGTCCAGGTTTTCAAGTTCACGGATATCGTTTGCAGACATCCAGCCATTCTGTCTTGCAGTGGCATAACCGTTCATTCGGCTTTGATAATCACCACGCAAGAGACCGTCGACATTGAACTTTACAAAATAAGCAGCTTTCTCAGAATCAGATAGAAGGGCTCGGTTAATGGACTGTTCCCAACGGACAATCCAAGGCTCCAAGGTGTACTTCACAAATTCTAGAGATTGCTGCTCAATATTAGAAAAGCTCGATTTTTCCAGATCACCGACCATGTGAGGCGGCACTCTAAAGATTCGAGCTATTTCATCAATCTGAAATTTTCTTGTTTCCAGAAACTGTGCTTCATTTGGGGAGATGGAGATAGGCGTGTATTTCATGCCTTCTTCCAAAACAGCTACCTTATGAGAGTTGTTTCCAGAGAAGCCTTTGGTCCAACTTTCTCTGACAGCTTCCGGATTTTTCACGGTACCGGGATATTCCAGTATGCCTCCTGGTGTGGCACCGTTTGCAAAGAACTTAGCACCATATTCCTCGGTCGCAATTGCAAGACCGATAGCGTTTTTAGCCATAGCAATAGGAGAGTAACCGACCAGACCGTCAAAGCCAAGGCCTGGAATGTGGAGTACATCTGATGGCTTCAGGATGACTGTTCCATTTTTCATAGTTGGTGCATCGGAATCTTGCATTTGATATTGGTAGTAGAGGTGCCCTTTATCGTCACGATCCACACTCATTCGATTGGCCATTAGCGGATAGAGTGCGATGACTTCGCCTTTGCCATTTCGGATAATTTGCGTATAGGCATTTCCATAAAGGAGAAGATGCGTCATCAAGGTCTCTCGGAAAACGAAGGATGTCATTTCCGGATTTGGCTCATCATGTATCAATCGGTATAGTGGATGTTTGATGGCTTTTTCTTTGCTACCAGAGTCTGTGTATTTATAGACATGGACTGGAAGCCCAGCGATGGACTCCGAAAGAATCCTGACGCAGGCATAAACTGCAGTCATCTGCATGGCGCTTCGTTCATTGACGGTTTTGCCGGAGTTGCTTCCACCAAAGAGAAAGCGGTAGGCACTGCCGTTTGTACTGTTGGTGGGCTTGTCTCTTGAGTGAAACAGTCCTGATAAGAATCCCATAACTATTCCTTTCTGCCGCAAAGGGCGTATAAAATTCAAAGTTTTGTCATAAAATAATCTATGCAAATGCTTGCAATCGCAAGCAAAAGCGGATATAATAAAGAAAAAGGAGGCGATATTATGGCAAATACATCTGCTGTTTATGCAAGAATAGATACCAATCTCAAGGATAATGCTGAGAGCATTCTTTCTCAGCTTGGAATTTCTCCATCCAGTGCAATTCAGATGCTTTATAGCCAGATTGTACTGAGGAAGGGTATGCCATTTGAACTGAAACTTCCTTCTTCTAAGCCATTAGCTGTTGGTGCAATGACCAGAGAACAGCTTGATGCAGAACTCCAGAAGGGTGTTGATTCCATCAAAGCAGGAAAGGTATATTCTGCAGATGAAGTCGATGTGGCACTTGCAAAGGAGTTTGGCATATGACAGATAGCTATAAAGTCGGCTATTCTGTAGATGCGCTTGACGACTTACGTGAGATCTATTCGTACATTGCGAATGAACTCCTTGTTCCAGAAACTGCTACCGCTCAGCTGGGCCGCATCCGAAAAGAGGTTCGTTCATTGGATTTCATGCCAGCTCGTTATGCGTTAGTTGACTGGGAGCCTTGGCATTCGATGAAAATGCATCAGCTTCCTGTAGACAACTTTATTGTGTACTACCTTGTTGATGACGAGGAAAGGGCAGTTACAGTAGCTCGAATATTCTACGGTGGCCGTGATATTGAAGGAATCATAAATTCAAATAAATAAACAGTAATGGAGCTTTTGGTGTAAAAACAAGGGCTCCATTTTTATATGAATAAAATGCCTCTTTCATCGTAGACAGAAGCACCGGTATTGTTTCCACAGCGGATCGCACGGTCAAGCCCCATGATGGTGGCAACAGCTCCGTCGATTTTCTCTGTGGATTTTTCTTTGTCTGCCTTTATATTTCCTGCCGGATCAGTGCGGATATAAAGGTTATCCATCATCCATCGAAGCACCGGATGACCACCGTGGGCTAGCTTTTGCTCCAGCGTCAGCTTCATGAGTTCTTTTGTCGGTGGAGACATATCCTTAAATCCCTGACCGAACGGAACAACAGTAAAGCCCATGCTTTCAAGGTTCTGAACCATCTGAACAGCTCCCCAGCGGTCAAAGGCAATCTCACGAATATTGAAGTGCTCTCCAAGACGCTCGATGAATTTCTCGATGTAGCCGTAATGAACAACATTTCCTTCGGTTGTCTCCAGAAAGCCTTGACGTTCCCAGACGTCGTAAGGAACATGGTCTCGCCTTACTCGAAGATCAAGCGTATCTTCCGGTATCCAGAAATATGGTAAGATACAGAACTTGTCATCCTCATCCAGCGGAGGAAATACCAGCACGAAAGCTGTAATATCTGTGGTGGAGGAAAGATCCAGACCACCGTAACAGACGCGACCCTCTAAGGATTCTTCATCAACCTTGAACGAGCAGGCATCCCATTTTTCCATTGGCATCCAACGAACTGCCTGCTTGACCCACTGGTTAAGTCTTAGCTGTCTGAAGGAATTCTCCTCGCCGGGATTCTGTTTTGCAGATTCACAGGCAGCTTCAACTTTGTCGATACCGACTGTGATACCAAGAGAAGGATTTGCTTTCTTCCAAACCTCCGGATCTGTCCAGTCATCGGCTTCATCGGCACCATAGATGACAGGATAGAAGGTCGGATCGATTTTTCTTCCTTCCAAGATGTCCTTGGCCTTCTGATGTGTTTCATAGCAGATGCTGTTGGTATCTGTTCCGGCGGTTGTGATAAGGAAGTAAAGCGGCTGCATCCTGGCGTCTCCGGAGCCCTTAGTCATAACATCAAAGAGCTTTGGTTGGGCTGAGTATGTAGCTCATCGAATACAACGCCATGAATGTTGAAACCATGCTTTGAGTAAGCCTCGGCGGACAATACCTGATAGAAGCTGTTAGTGGTTGGTAAACGATACGTTTCTGGGAAGCGAGAATTTTTACTCTCCGATTCAGTGCAGGACACATACGTACCATATCGGCAGCCACATCAAATACAATGGTTGCCTGCTGGCGGTCAGCTGCACAGCCATACACCTCAGCACGTTCTTCGCCATCACCGCAGGTAAGGAGCAGGGCGACGGCAGCAGCAAGTTCCGATTTGCCCATTTTCTTAGGAATTTCCACATAGGCAGTGTTAAACTGTCGATAGCCATTCGGTTTCAAAGTGCCAAAGATATCCCTTATAATCTGTTCCTGCCAGTCGATGAGCTCAAACGGCTTACCGGCCCATGTGCCTTTGGTGTGGCAGAGACA
>NZ_JBKWZF010000046.1:0-11329 GCF_046991905.1 Finegoldia sp.
GTATTAATATCTTGTATCAAATAAATATTTAATAAATGAATCATAGCTATCTATGGCTAAATATTTTTGTTTGTTATTTTCACTGAATAAATAACCTATTCGTTCGAATAAAAGTTTGTTGAATCGTTTAATTGAATTTTTTGAAGTAGCTATTAAAAAAACAGCATATATTGTTTGGTTATTCCATTGTATGCCGTTTTTATTAATTAAAATGGCTATACGATTTTTTATAGAATCTTCTTGGAATGAATGCGGAATGGCGAAACTATTCATAAAACAAGTTGGACTTAATGATTCTCGTTGCAAAACGTTATCTATGAAGGTGTCGTTTACAGAGCCATCTTTCTTTAATTGTTCTGCTAGAAATTGAATAGCTAAATCTTTAGTATTAATTTTTTCGGAAATAAAGAATAGATTTTCTGAAAAAATTTTTTTTGATATAGTTTTAAAAGAGATTAATTCTTTGCTTTTGATACAATCTTTTATTGCAACTTCAATACTTATAAGATCATGTTCTAATTGAAAGGGATTTAGTAGAATTGTTTTTTTATCAGTAATATTTGCTAAGTTAGCTGTTGAAACAATTAAATCTGCATTACCAAAAGTAGATAATTGATATAGATTATTAATAGTAATGATATTAGCAAAATCGCTATATTTTTCTAACAATGTTTGAAAGACTTTATCATCTAATAAAGGGTGATTGTTAGAATATAAAACTATAGTTATCTTTTCAGAGTTTTTTAAAGACTCTTCAATAATAAAGCCAAGATGTATAGCTATTAAAGCTACCTCGTTTTCAGGTATGACAATATTAAACTCTTGATTAAGATGCTGACATAAAAAGACGGCAATGTCATAAATATATATGCAATTATCTTTTAAATTATTGGATTCAGGAAAATTACAATAATTTCCATTTCTAAGTCGTTGAATTAAGTTAAATATATGATCTGGAAAGAATTTGAGGAGTTCATTATTCTCTACGTGTATACCAAAATGAGAAATAGCATTGTTTAAGCATGTATTTAACTTTTTGTTGAAATTTTTAGGATATTTCTTCTTTTCGGCCGTATCATTTGTTTTTCGTTTAATTATGCCATTTAGACAACAAGCAATCATATTAATGATAGTTAAGTTGTTTTGTAATGTATTGTCTAGATAATTAACAATTTCTGTAGCTATTTTAATTTCTATGGTTTTACTTGTCATTGTATCAATAGGTTGTATGGATTCATCAAACAAGTTTATAATGGTAAAAATGTTTATTAATAAATTTTTTTCGTAATATGGGGAAATGAAACAATTATTATTATCGATTATTTTTTTTATCTGGCATGTTAAATCTTCTATGTCAATTTTAGGAAAAAAATCTGAAAAATCCTTTAAATCCTTAAATGTTAATTGAGTTTCTTGTTGAATTAAGTTTGAATATAATTGTTGTTTAGAGAAGTTACTTCCTTCAATATGTAATTCAGAGTTTTTTCTATAGATTTTTAACTGGTATGTACTAATTTCTAAATTTAATCTTTTAATTACATTTTGTAGTGAAGTAGGAGAAATATAAAATTTTTCTGCAATATCAAAAAAATTAGTTGGTTCATTTTTCAATAATAAATGTCGCAATAATACCATATCTATACTTTGAGGTACTTTTTTAAGTAATTGAAGAGAATCTTTAATTTTATTTTGGGCGATAAAAAAACCGCTTTGGTCAGAATAAATTAAAGGTTCATTGTCAATACAATTAATTTTATGAATTTCATTTCGAATAGTTTTGTCTGATACGGAAAGTGCTTGACTAATTGTTTTGCAAGGGGTTTGACCATTCAATAATAAAAATTCAACTATCTTTTTTTCTGTTTGTGATATACATTCCATGATAAACCTCCTATAATCTATTTTCATACAAAAAAATTAATAACGTGTTTCAAGCGAACTATAAGTAATTATATTTATGAAGTGTGCTCATAAAAATATTAGTTTACTCAATCTAGTTCTAATAGTGTTTATTATTTAATATTTTTCAGTATTAGTATCTAATAATTGAAATAATTGTCAAACCAAAAATTTCTAATAGGGATGGTAAAACAGTGTTATTCCATGTTGTATGATTACCCCTAGAATATCATTGTTTGTATATTAGATTATTATTTTTTATAGTGATGGTGAAAGGAGGACAACTTAATGAAATGTAATGTATTATCTGATTTTTTATGGGGATCAGCAACCGCTTCTTACCAATGTGAAGGTGCTTGGAATGAATCTGGTAGAGGTTTAACGCAATGGGATGAATTTAGCCATAACAGTGATAAGAACATTAACAATGTTACTGGTGATAATGCTGCAGATTTTTTTCATAAATTTGAAGAAGATATAAAATTAATGTCCAAAGGAAACCAAACATCTTTTCGATTTTCAATTTCATGGACACGCATTATTCCAAATGGTGTTGGTAAAATTAATTATGAAGGAATTCAATTTTATAATAATGTTATTAATACATGTTTGAAATACAATATTGAACCAAATGTTACACTACAACATTATGATTTACCATTTTCAATTGCAAAAGAAG
This sequence comes from Finegoldia sp., assembly GCF_046991905.1. Taxonomy (NCBI): domain Bacteria; kingdom Bacillati; phylum Bacillota; class Tissierellia; order Tissierellales; family Peptoniphilaceae; genus Finegoldia; species Finegoldia sp. Next base: position 2,579 of record NZ_JBKWZF010000046.1, read on the forward strand.
GTGGATGGACTAATCCAAAAATTATAGGTGCATTTAATAATTATGCAAAGGTATGCTTTGAAAATTTTGGAGACAGAGTGAAACTTTGGGTCACACAAAATGAGTTAAGATATTATGCACATTGTAGTTATTTACAAGGAAATTATCCGCCTAATCATATTTTAGATTTTGAATCATATGCTAAAACATTATATTATGGAATGGTAGCATCAGCATTGGCGGTTAAGACTTATCATGACATGAAGTTAAATGGAATGATAGGGATTGTTCATGCTTGCGGAGCTGTTGAGACATTGCATGATTCTGAAGAAGATAAAATTGCTCGATTTAATGCAGATTTATATTATATCAGAAGTATCTTAGATCCAGCTCTGAAAGGATATTTTCCTCAAGAATTAATTGATAAAGCAAAATCTTCTAATATAGATATTTCGTTCATAGACCAAAAATATGACGCAATATTAAAAGAAGGAATTGTAGATTTTGTGGGATTAAATGTGTACGTTAGAAATTTAGTAAAACCTTATAGTGGTGAAGAGTCATATATGTCTTTTAATAATCAGGGAAAGAATTCAAATAAGCTTGAAGGTTCAGCTATAAAGGGATGGTTTGCTTCAGATGACGATCCATCAACTCAAAAAAATTTTTGGGGTCGAGAAATGTATCCAAAATGTATTTATGATTGTATAAAGTACGTTAATAATAAATATCCAAATGTGCCATTGATGATTACAGAGAATGGTGTTGCCAGTTATGATCAAGTAGAAGATGGAAAAATTAACGATGATGAACGAGTTCAATATACAAAAGAATTTATTAATTGGGTAATTAAGGCATATGATGAAGGATTACCAATATATGGATATTATGTATGGTCAACGATGGATTTATATAGTTGGGTTAATGGTTATGAAAAACGTTACGGTTTAGTATACGTTGATTTTGAAAATAATTATAAACGAATTCCTAAAAAAAGCTGGTATGAATATAAAAAATGGATTGATACGTTTCAACGGAATCATCTAAAGGAAAAATAGAAGGATAACTTATGAAAAAAGAAGATTTACAAATTGTAGCATTTCAAATGATTTCTTATGCGGGAGAAGCTGTAGCAGCTTATGTAGAAGCATTAAAGCTGTTTCGTGCTGGTCAAATAGAGGAAAGCAGAAAAAAATATGAATTAGGTAATGAAAACTTAAATTTATGTCATACGAAGCAAATGGAAGTCATTGTAAAAGAATCAAATGGAGAGAACGTACCATATAGTTTGGTAATGACACATGCGCAAGATCATTATTCAACTGCATATAATTTACAGTTGTTATGCAAAATTTTTATGGATAAGGAAGATTAAAACATTAAATTAGTGAGAGGAGAGAGTTAAAGATGAACTCTGAAAAGCAATCAAAAGTTGAACAACTTATTGAGAAAAGATTATTACCTTTAGCTACATGGGTAGCACAAAATACATATATTCAAATACTATCGCAAACATTTATTTCGTTATTACCAATGATTGTAATTGGTGCATTTGCATTTATTGTTTCTAAATCACCAATTAACTATACAGGATTTGAAGAAGGGACTTATTGGTATAATTTTTTCTTAAATTGGGATACATTTGCAAATAAATATTTAATTCCAATTCGTTTTATGAAATCTTGTACCTTAGGATCTTTATCATTATGGGTTACATTTGGTATAGCCTACAGATGGGCAAAAAAATATGATTTGGAAGTACAGTCTACTATTATCGTCGCTTTAGTTAACTTTTTCTTAATTAACTCTAAATATGTTGATGGCGGTATTTCAACAGATTATTTTGGTGGAGAAGGATTGTTCTCAGCGATGATTGGTGCATTTTTGATTTTAATCCTTTATAGGTGGATGTCAAAAAAAGGAATTGGTAATATCAAATTCCCAGCCAGTGTACCGGCAACGTTGCAAAAAGCAATGTCATCAATTTTGCCTTTAACACTTTGTTTTTTAGTAGGTTGTTTAGCTTCTGGATTAACAACTCAATTATTAGGGGTATCTATTCCAGATTTAGTTATGATGATTGGGCGACCTATTACAAAAAGTATTGATAATCCTATTGCTCAATCTGGAATCACATTCTTTTCTGATATTGGCTATTGGTTTGGAATTCATACAGCTGCAGTTGAAGCACCTTTCAACCCAATTTTATATGCTAATTTAAGCGCTAATGTGGATGCATATTCAAATGGTGTTGCAGCCACTCAATTGCCTTATATTATCAATATTGCGTTTAGATATGGATTTACTGGAATTGGTGGTTCTGGAGCAACGTTTGGATTAGTACTATTACTGTTGAAATCTAAGTCAGTTACAATGAAGCAGGTTGGAAAATTATCTATTATTCCTGCTTTATTCGGTGTTAATGAACCAGTTGTATTTGGATTACCGATTATGTGTAATGTAACAATGTTTATTCCATTCATCTTTACAGAAGTGATAAACTGTTTCATTTCTTATTTTGCAATGTCTGCAGGGTTAGTAAATCGTTGCATGTTCTATATGGGTGGTACAGCTCCTGAAATTATGCGTTCTGTATTAAGCAGTATGGATTGGCGTGCAGCAGTACTATGGGTGATTTTGGTTATAGTAGATATGTTATTCTGGTATCCTTTCTTTAAAATGTATGAGAAGCAAGAGATCAAACGAGAAGCAGAAGAATTAGAAAGCCAGAAAGTTGCTGCATAAAATTGATAAAAATATGTGTCTATTGGTTGAAAATAAAACCAATAGACACATGTCGAATTTTTTTTACAGTTTTGATATATTAATAAGACCAGTTAATATATGCCTAAATGAGTGGTCTAGAAAGTATACAATATTTAGTTCAGAAGTATTGTAAAGTGAGGATAATTATGATTAATGTAGTTTTAGTTTGTACACAAGGTATGAGTACTAATATTATGCGTGGAAAAATCGAGGAGGCAGCGAAAATAAAAAATATTGATATGAGTGTAATTGCCGTAGGACTAGATGATTTAAGTAATCATTTAACCGATACTCAGATTGTAGTTTTGGGTCCTCAAGTTAAATATGCTACTAAATCAGTTAGAAACGAAATCGATAAAGTAAATACTAACATTAAGATGTTTGTTATGAATTTTCAAGATTACGGTTTGATGAGAGGTGACCGTGTTTTAGAAAACATCTTAACAGAATTAGGGATAAAGTAGAACAAAGACAAAAGTAATTTGATGCTAATTACTTGATAAAATATATGAATTTGAATGAATTGGAAACAATCATACCTCTTGTCACAAATATTTGTGTAATAGTGTCTATTTTATATTTTTTGTATAAATATAAAATGATTAATATAAAATTTATTTGCTTTGGTTTTGTTGAATATCTAATCACGCAAGTTGTATATTCTTTGATTTTATCTTTTATTACTGTATTTTTTAAAGTTCAATTATATACAATGTTCAAGGTATTATTGCTTGTTCTGATATTTGTATCAATTAAAAAAACTTTATATAAAAAAATATATAAACCAAATTTAACTAAGGAATATATTTCTTTAGGATTAGGTGTTGGTCTGAATACATATATAAATCTTATGTTACCAACAATTTTTAATAATTTGATGTATTCAGTGAGAATAAATAATGGTTCAATTTTTCAAAATATGCTAGATAAAGGATATTCGTTAATGGAAATTAATAGATATATTGAAGTTTTTAATGCAAATTCAAGTAACTATTATATATTTACTGCTATTTGCTGTTTGATTCCTTTTCTCTTGCATATTGGCATTTCTTTATTAATACAAAAAAATGTAAATATATATAAAGTATGCATATTTGGTATTTTATTTGAATCTATTTATTATATAGTCCCTATATACAATTATCTTTTGGCGAATGTATTGATTATTATTACCAGTGTATGTTTCATACTATTAATAAATTATAAAAAGGAGACTTTCTATGTACGAAAAATACTTAGTAAATGATATTCCAAAGGAATTCCTCTGGGGAGGTGCAGTAACAGCATCTCAAACTGAAGGGGGGTGGGATTGTGGAGGCAAGGGAGTATGCCCTCCTGATTTGATTCCTTTGGTAAAAAATAGAAAACAAAATAATTTGATGACGACAGTTGATATACAATCTGCAATCGAAGATAAAAAAAATTATTATCCTCGTAGATATGCTATTGATTGGTATCATGATTATAAAGATGATATTAAATTATTAAAAGAATTGGGAATAAAATGTTTAAGAACTTCAATTAATTGGGCAAGAATTTTTCCTAATGGAGATGATGAATATCCAAATGAAGAAGGGCTCAAATATTATGATGGTTTTATCGATGAATTGTTAAAAAATGGGATAGAACCATTAATAACTATTTCTCATTTTGAAATGCCAGTTAATTTAGCACTTAAATACAATGGTTGGTATAACCGAAAAGTAATTGATTTTTTTGTAAAATATGCCACGGTTTTATTTGAAAGATATAAAGGAAAAGTACATTATTGGATTCCGTTTGATGAAATGAATTTAATTGCGAGAGAATCATTTAATCAATTTGGAATGCCTTCAGATGTAATCCCAAATACTTTTGAAAATAAATTACGCGCGTTACATCATGAGATGGTTGCTGCTTGTAAAATCACTAAAATTGCACATGAGATTGATAAAAATAATAAAGTGGGAACAATGATCACAAATCATTTATCTTATCCTTTAACATGTAAACCGGAAGATGCCATGGCTTCATTAAAAAATGATCAATTTGAAGATTTTTATATTGAAGTTCAAGCGTGTGGTGGATATCCGAAAACTATGTTTCGCTTTTTGAATGAAAATAATTATGACATAGATTATCTGGAAGAAGATGAAATAGTATTTCAAGAAGGAAAAGCTGATTTTATAGGTATCTCTTATTATAATTCTAGAACTGTATCAGCAGTCAGTGTTCAAAATTTAGAAGATCCAGAAGTTGAAAATCCATATCTTGAGACAAGTGATTGGGGATGGATTATTGATCCGTTATGTCTTAGATATTGTTTAAATCGATTATATGATCATTATCATTTACCTATTTTTATTTTAGAGTTAGGCCTAGGTACTCATGATACTGTTGTTGATGGTAAAGTTCATGATCAAGAGAGAATTCATTACTTAAGTGAACATTTAAAACAAATGAAAGAAGCTATTCTAGATGGAGTACAAGTTATGGGTTGTTTAATGTGGGGACCAATCGATATTGTTGCTAATTCTACGGCTCAAATGAGTAAACGATATGGTTTTATTTATGTTGATATTCAAGATGATGGTTCGGGAAGTAGAGCTAGAATAAAAAAAGATAGTTTTGATTGGTATCAACGAGTTATTGAAACTAATGGATCAGAATTATAAAGTGAATAACGTAAAAAATAATATATGCTTATCTAGTTATAGAAAAGTAATAATAAGATTGTTAATGTTGATAATTGGTTCTTCTTTAATGGGAATTGGTACACAACTGGCTGTTAAAAGTGGTTATGGAGCAGATACTGTAGCACTATTATGGGAAGGTTTAATTTTAAAATTTCCTATCACTTTAGCAGAAGCAAATTTATATTTTTCAATTACTTTGCTAGTTTTAGTGCTGTTTTTGAATCGTAAAATGATTGGAATAGGAACTTTAATTTCTCCTGTCGTACAGAGTTTTACTATGGAAATATTAGATTCTATTTCAATTCATTCAAATTCGGTAATTTTAAATTTATGCTTAATGTTTTTAGGGATTGTAATAATTTCTGTTGGATGCGCTTTATATTCTAATGCAGATTTAGGATGTAGTCCGTACATTGGTGCAATTCAAGCAATAACGCATAAAACAAAAATAGGAGTTGGATGGATTAAAACTATGTTTGATGGAGGATGTTTGATTGGAGCTATTATTTTAAGTAAATATCCTTCGATTGGGCCTGTGGTTAGTGTATTAATTAGTGGTTATGTAATGCAAGTAACAGAAAATAGTATAAAAAAATACCAGTATCTTTATAAATTTTAAAAGTGAAAGAATTTTTTGATAAGACAACAACAAAATTTATAATATGATCGTTTTTGGAAAGAGCCATTAATCGAATTCATGTGTATAGTGATTAAGCGGTAGAAGAGGACTTCGAATGAAGTTCTTTTCTTTTTTGGTAATCCGCAATTAGATAGGGTCGACTAAAAGTTGGCTTCAAAAATTGTAGGGCCGAAAACCCTATGTGTGTTTAAAGGATTATTAACTAGGGAGCAGAGATTTCAATATCTCTGCTCTTTTATAATGGGTGATTTGAATCAATGTATTCTGTTAACTTGTCATATAATTCTTCGAATCTTATGTCAATGTATCCTCGTAGCTCTTCAATTTCAAATTTCATTTCAGTGTCTTGAAGATTTCTGAAGTATTCGATCAATTCGATAATATCTTGTGCATCCATGATTATTTCTCCCTTGGTTCCAGGCTGAATGTTGCGTTTGAATCGAGTACATACATTACGCGATTGCGGAAGCGAAGCCAGTTGGTGTAACCATTGGCGTTGTTCTTGATACACTTGATAATCTTGTTTCGATTCTCAATGATCGCATTATTCACTTTTTTATTGCAGACCACCACCTGGCCTTTGTCTGCTTCAACTTTATATTCAGTACCTACAATCGTAAATGAATTGATGATTTCCTGTTTCCAGTTAATAAGATTATTAGAGAATTTGATCATTTCTTCAATGTTTGTATCAATGCAGCTGCGAATCAGTTTTTCTAGATTCACTTTCGCATTGTCGATTGTAGATTTTGAATAGAAGTCTACAAGTTCTAGTTTTAATGAGTAACAAATAGTTAAATCATTATTGATTTCAAGCAGTTTCTTTCTTAAATCATAGTAGTTCATATAGCTTTTAAAATGAGAGTTGTATTTACGCTCACGTTCTACATCAAACAGTCTTCCATATTTATCTTCATCTTCTGGATTTTTAAATAACAGCCAGTTGAATTTTTTGAGAAGATAATATTCATCTGAAGCCTTATTATCTTTATATCCCTTCATGACTTTGATACGTACCTCATTCATTTTCCTATGGAAATCTTGGGAAAGATGGAAATAATCCAAAAGCATACAACAGGATGGAAACACCTTATGTACGACATCTCTATATACTTCATACATGTCTGAACAGGCGTATTTTACCTTTTTGCGTTCTTCTAAAGGGATCTTTTGAAAGTAGTTTAAAAGATATTCCTTTTTACGATTTGGAAGAACATCAACAGGAATCTGTTTTTTAAAATCAAGAAGAACACAGACATATTTACTCTTTTCGGATTTAAAGGCATATACCTCATCAAAATTAATGATTTCCGGAAGCGGGTTTCTGCCAATATCCACATGATTATCAAAAATAGTGGATACAGAAGTTGGAGAAACATGATATCGTCTGGCAACAGAAGTAAATGTTTCGTTGAAGTCTTTCAGATCCTTCAGAATATTATGCACAGTAAGAATCGATATTTTCTGGGATTTGAAGACAAAAGGATTGAATTCATAATAGGTCTTTCCACAACATGGACATTTGTAGCGTCTTGCCCTGTATTTTATTATGCATTTCTGTGTGGTAAGAGCCGAATGAGTGATCTCCTTGGTTACATATTCCTTGATTTTAGGCGCAGTAAACCCACAGTAAGGACAAGCCTGATGTTTATCTGTAAGAGTAACGATAAGAACCATCATCTTATTGAACGTAGTACAGAGAATATTGGTAATATCATTAGGATTCAGGTGAAAAAGATTGATTAACAGCAGCTTGAAAGCATCATTTTCGATCATAAGATCATCTCCTTTCTGATTTCAATGACATAATACCAAAAGAAATCAGAATCAGAGTTGCGCCCCTGTTGGTGACAGTACACAAAGTTTACAATAACTTCTAGTGGATCCAAAGAGAATATTGTGACGCTTTAAAGATTCTATTTTCAAGTCATCCTGTTTGAAATCTCTCCAGTCTGGGAAGAGTGAATCCCAAAATTCGATTACACGAGCTTTAACTTTACGAATCGTTTGTAGAGCAACTTCAAAAGAAGTAATCAAATCATCATTCTCATCAAGCGTGACAATATAGTAAATGAAAAGATAAGTGAACTGAGTATAAGGAACAAAATTAGTTGGAAGCAAGGCATGGGTGGATTTACATTGAGTACACTGGATACGCTGAACATGAATTTGAATCTTACACTCACCACTGGAAAGATCATCAATGATCACAAATCTTGTGTAGTGTCCATATAATATAAAAAGGCCAACGACACCACAAACAGGACAATGTAAAGACAGCAAATCGATCGCATTAACAAAAGCTTGATAATCATCTTTATTCAAAATCAGGTTGAAGTCGTTGGTAATTTTCAGTATCATATAATTGTCTAAGAGGACGGGTAGAAATCACAACTTTGATCGGTGCTGGATTTCTACCTTTTTTTACGTCCAATCCCTTCTAAAAATACTGTAACAAAAAGATAGGGAAAGTAAACCCTAAAAGTGTTTAAAGGTCATCTCTATCTCAGAGTCAAAATCCCTATGACTTTTAAAGGTTGATTTATCCCTATCCAATTTTATATATTCTTTTTTTGATGCTTCACTTATCCACTTGAATCACAGTGCTGTTGGAGTTCTCACAAGATATGGACTGTTGCTGTATGAACTTCATTCATATCATATGCTATGGATAACCCGTAGCTATTTCAA
>NZ_JBKWZF010000047.1:0-11193 GCF_046991905.1 Finegoldia sp.
AAAAGGATAATAGCATAGAAAGGTAAAAGATTATAGGGGGCAGGTTTTAGTCTGCTTATTGTATTGTATGATGGGGCAAGTTCCAATACTGGGGTGAAAGTCCCTAAACAGCGTATTTGTCGACGAATTCCATAGCAATCCTGAAATTTCACATGGAGATATGTGGAAGAGAGGAACGACCTGACTTGATGAACATGAATATGATATTAAGGTTGGTTAGATATGTAGATTACAGTATACTAACAGTAGCAAACAGTGTAGTGGCAAACAGAGTAATGGTTTTAGTAACCAAATGTATAGAAAAGAAGTTAGGATTAAAATAAATGCAACAAAATTCAAATTTATTAAACCAACAAAGCTAAAATGTTTTGGATTTGAAGTCTGAAAAAGAAAAGACGATTAGAAGGCTAGAACAGACGAAAACTTTTTAAAAGATATAGTATATGTGATGACAGCAAAGACAATCTATTATCAATATAGTAGATATAGATATTGAAATGAGATAAAGAATAATGGTATACTTATTTATAAGTAGACATTTATAAACAACGAAAGAAATGTATATTAAATCAAAAATTATAGATTTAAGAAATTTAGAAAGATAGATTTAATTCATTAAAAGGATGTTGTATTGTTCTTCTTGATTCTTTTACTTAAAAAATTTCTTTATTTTTTAAAGTTGTTTTGACAAAAGTGATAGATTTAAAATGGAGGAAATTTAGTTATGAATTACTCAGTATTAGTAGTAGAAGATGATGAAAGTATTTTAGATTTAATAGAGATATATCTAGAAAATGAAAATTATATTATAAAAAAGGCAACATGTTCAGAGGAAGCAATTAGATATATTAAGGAAGAAGAATTTGATTTAGCGATTTTAGATATTATGTTACCTGATAAAGATGGATATTATTTATGCAAAAAGATTAGAGAGTCTTTTAATTATCCAATTATTATGCTTACATCAAAAGATGATGAGTCAAGTAAAATTAAGGGCTTAACCTTTGGAGCGGATGATTATGTAACTAAACCATTTTTACCTGGAGAGTTAGTTGCTAGAGTAAAGGCTCAATTAAGAAGATACAATAATTATAATTTAAAAACTAAAGAAGGTACAGGAAATATTTTAACTTATCAAAATGTGGATTTAAATATCAAATCAAGAGAAGTTTTAGTTGATGGACAGGAAATTGATTTAACTCCTATTGAATTTATTATTTTAAAATCATTACTAGAGAAAAAATCTGAAGTACTAGGATCCGAAGATTTATTCTATAAAATATATCCGGATGAATATTATATAAAAAACAATACGGTTTCAGTTCATATTAGACATATTAGGGAAAAGTTAGGAGTGCAAAACAATATAATAACAACTGTATGGGGAGTTGGGTATAAAATTGGATAAAGATCAATATTTTAAAGATATACTAAAAAAAATAGTAATAAAAATTATGGTATTTTTATTTATTCTAATGAGTTGTATGCTTGCAATAGATAGCAATATTTTTAGATTTAATAATGAAATACACGAATTTTTTGTTAATAGATTGGATCTGATTTTTTTTGTTATTTTATTATTGGGGATATTAATTATTATAATAAAAGAATTTTCAAAATTAGAGAAAGATTATATTGACTTATGCAAAAAAATAGACGATTTGGATGAGAATGTTGTTAGTTTCCCGACTCCTTATAAAACTTTAGAAGATTCCATAAATAGATTAAAATTTAAACAAAAAGAGATAGAATATACGCTTAAAAAAAGAGAAAATGAAGATAATGATTTAATCACCTACTTAGCACATGACTTAAGAACTCCTTTGACATCTATCATTGGATATTTATCAATGCTCGATGAAATGAAAGACTTGCCTAATAAGCAAAGAGAGAAATATATTAGACAATTATTAGAAACAGCATTAGGATTAGAAGATCTTATAAACCAATTTTTTGAAATTGCTAGATTAAATAATGGTGAATTTAGTATTCATAAAGAAAAAATTGATTTAGAATATTTTTTAATACAATTAAGAGATGAGCTTTATCCTATGATGAAAGAGAATAATCATAAGATAAATATCTCAAGTGAAGGCTCAATATTTGTAAATGTCGATCCAAATAAAATGAAAAGAGCCTTAGAGAATATTTTAAAAAATGCAATCTTATATTCTTATGCAAATACAGAGATAAAAGTTAAAATATATCAAACGTATAAGTGTGTAATATTAAAAATTATTAACAAGGCCGATACACTAGAAGAAGCGCAGATAAGAAATATGTTTAACAAATTTACTAGATTAAATCTAGCAAGAAATTCAAAAAAAGTGGGATCTGGCTTAGGTTTACCTATCGCAAAAGAAATTATTGAATTACATGAGGGTAAGATAGAGGTAGAAAGTTCTAATAATGAAGTTATTGTCATTGTAAGATTAAAAAATAAATGAGGATTACACCTTAATTATGTATAAAACTACATAATTAAGGTGTTTTTTTATTTTTTAAAAATTAATGAAATCTTAAGAATTAATCAATAGAATATTAAAACACTTTTTTATTGTATCAATTAAAATAAAATCATAGAGGAGTAAAATTTTTATCACTAACATGAAGATGTATTTTTTACTTTTTAATAAGGAAGCATAAAAAATAAGGGAGGTAGTTTAGTGGAATTAGAGATTAAAAACGTAAGTAAGAAATTTAAAGATAAATTAGCGGTTGATAATGCATCAGCTACGTTATGTCCAGGTGTTTGGGGACTCTTAGGTGCAAATGGTGCTGGGAAAACAACTTTAATAAAAATGATCACTGGAATTAGTACACCGAGTCAAGGCGAAATTTTATATAATGGGGAAAGAATCAACAAATTAGGAGAAGAATATAGGAATTTGTTAGGGTTTTTACCTCAAGAATTTATTTGTGCTCCAGAGTTTACTGTAAATTCATTTTTACAATATGTAGCTGCTTTAAAAGGTATAGACAAGAGCAAAACAGAAGAAATGATTGATAAACTCCTAGAAGTATTAAACTTATCTGATGTCAAGTACAAAAAAGTAGTAAAGCTTTCAGGAGGAATGAGAAGGAGAGTAGGAATATGTCAAGCTATTTTAAATGATCCTAAAATATTAATTTTAGATGAACCAACAGCAGGACTTGATCCTGGTGAGAGAATAAAATTAAGAAATTTTATCACGGAAATATCAAAAAATAAAATAGTTTTGCTTTCGACTCATATAGTCTCTGATATTGAATATATATCAACATCAAATTTAATTATGAAAGATGGTAAATTTGTATATTCTGGAACAACTGATGAACTGATATCTAAAATTAAGAATAAGGTATACGAAGCATCTATATCAAATAGAGAATATGCAGAAAAAGAAACACAATTGAATGTTGTTAATGTAAAACAACAAGATGATGGAAACGTACTCATTAGATACATATCAGATAAAGATGATGTTTTAAATAATTCTAAATTAACAAAAGCTCATCTAGAAGACTTCTATTTATGGGTCTTTCCAGAAGATAGAAGTTTTAAGGTGAATTAAAATGAAAATTTACTTAAATGAGATAAAGAGGATTTTATCAATAAGATCAAATCAAATTATAATATTGTTTTCATTACTACTTGCTATATTGCTTTCCATAGCTCCAATTAATTTTACAAAAATTACCTATGGAGAAGGAGATCAAGTAAAAAATTTAAAAGGAAAAGAAGCAATAGAATATATTAAAAAAGCTAAAGAGCCTTATTCAGGAAAGATAACAGAAGATTTAATTTATAATGGCACAAAAAAATATAGAGAAATACTAAGAAAATATAATGTTACTGATAGGTCTGAATTAAAACCTGAAATTAATACAAAGGAGCTTATGCCTATAGAACATATAAGTAAGAAAGTAAATGAAGTATTCACTGATTCTCAAAGTAATAACCTTCCTCCAGTTTTAAGCATAGATATCAATGATAACAAATATTTTTACAATAAAGTATTTGATTATCTAAATAAAGTAATTGAAAATGAATATCCTAATAAAGCTCAGAATCAAATTATAGAAAAATCTGAAAAAGCACTGAGTAAAATAAAGACTCCATATGAATATTATGGATATTATAGTACAGATGCAAATGATTATAGAGGATTTTATAATACGATAATAATAATTTTAATGGTTGTAGTAGCAGCTCCAATATTCTCGTCAGATAGTGAGAATGATTTAGATTATATATTTAAAACAACTAAATATGGCAGAAGAAAGTTTGCCATCTATAAAATTCTAGCAATACTTACGATTTCGGTATTAACTTTGCTCTTAGGAAACTTCATACAAGGCTCTATATTAGACTATGCTTTTGGAACAGAGTATAAAAAGACTTCTGTTCAGATGATGTTTAGTGCTTTAAGTTTGCATAATTGGAACTTTGGACAGTTTAATAAATATATGCTTATTTGTAATAGTATCATATTGATTTCAACCATTCTTGCTACACTAATTATTTCTGTATTAAGTAAAAGAAAAGTTGAATCCATAATGAAATCAATTTTATTAGCATTATTTCCAACAATAATTTCTCCTATAGCTATGATTAGTGCTATAAACTATATTTTCCCATCTTCAGGAATAGGACTAATTAATTCATTACAAAATCAAATTGCTGATTTTAATTTTGTGAATGTTTTTGGGAATTGGATGAGTTCATCAAATCTTATAATGATATCAGCTGTAATATATATTATTGTTTTACCAAGTTTAATAGTAATAATGTATTCAAAACAAGGAGGTAAATATGGATTTAATAGCCCTAGAAGAAGAAAAATTAGAAAATAAGTACAAAGAGTTATGCAAGGAAGAATATCCAGGAAGATTAGGCAAAACATTTAAGACAAAACGTAATTTTTATTATTATGATAGTGGTACTGGTAAGGTAGCACAAATAAATGAAAATGTGTATAAAGTCTTAACTAAATTTTTAGAGAGCGAAAATTTCTTGGATTTTATAAAACTTGATATGTCTGAACAAGAATTTTGTGAGGCTATAAGTGAAATAAAAGATGCGATTAATAAAGAAAGTATACTCTCAGCAACTAAATTTAATTGTTTGACTGGAAAAACTTATGAACAAATTGATGAGATAATAGATAATAAGATACAAAATGTTACCTTAGAGGTTACAGAGAAATGTAATTTAAGATGTAAATATTGCATCTATAATGAATCTCATCCTGAATACAGAGCTTTTGGTCATAAGAATATGGACTGGGAAGTAGCAAAAAAAGCTGTTGATTTTTTAAAAGCTCATTCACAAAATTCTGATGAACGTCATATTGGATTTTATGGTGGAGAACCATTAATAAACTATGATCTTATAAAGAAAACAACAGATTATGCGAATAAGTTATTTGATAAAATGACTTATTCTATGACAACAAATGCTACTTTAATGAATGAAGAAATTGCTGATTATATTATGAAGAATAAATTCAATATTATAGTAAGTTTAGATGGATATAAAGAGCTTCATAACAAAAATAGATTGTTTGTTTCTGGGGAAGGAAGCTTTGAAAATACTATTAGGGGATTAAAAATTCTATTAAAATCAGCGGAAAAATATAATAATAAAGAAAGCATTATCTTAAATATGGTAATCGAAGGACCTGATTATGAAGATCAGTATGATAAAATACAATTTTATTTAAATGAATGCGATTGGTTGCCTAAAAATATAAATATATTAACATCTTCTATAGATTATGGACCACATGAAAGTATATATACAAGACCACAATCTTATGAAGAAAGAATGATTTTAAAAGATTATTATGATCCAATTTTATCGTGGGATGAAAAAAATAAAATAAGGAACAAGGATAATACAAATGTCCTATTTACAGATGCTGATGTAGACAAAGCTATGATGATTATACACAAAAGATTATTATCTGAAAAACCTGTTAAAAAATATGGGATGAATGGTTGTTGTGTCCCTGGAGAAAGACGAATATATGTAACAGTTGACGGAAACTTCAAAATTTGTGAAAAGGTAGGGGATATTCCAGAGATAGGAAATGTAGACAAAGGATTTGATAAAAAAAGAATTAAAGAATTATATTTTGATGATTTTATTAAAGAAGCTAACAAATATTGCAAAGACTGCTGGGCAATTAATTTATGCACTCTATGCTATGTAAATTGTTATGATAAAAATGGGATGCACTTTGACTATAGACACAATTCTTGTAGAAGTGAAAGAAATTATTTGTTAGGTAGCTTGATAAAATATCATGAGATATTGGAAGAAAATCCAGATGTACTTGAGGAATTTAACGAAATTGAGTTTCAATAAAAATGATATGAATTAGATAAGTATATATGTACATATATATTTAAATAAGTGAGAAGGAGGTGAGATTATGAAATTCATAAATCCTTTAGGAAGACATCCGGGCAGTGGAGCTCAACCACAAGCATGCATGTGTTCAACAGGCTTTGCTGGTTATCGCGGAAACAATGATAGTTGTATTCATTGTGGCTGCGGTTGTGATAGTAAAGGACAATATAGGACTGGTAACAGATTTCGTTCTGTGACAACTCCTAGAGCATCATAATTAATGATGAATCATAGAGGCTCACACTATATAGAAATTTTAGTCTATATTTTGTGGGCTTCTATATTAATTATAAATAATAAGACTAGTTTGCTTTGTCAAAGCTGTAAGGGAGGTATAGTTTATAGATTATGAATATATATATACAGGAACTTAAAAGATTTTTATTTAAAAAATCGGTAAGAGTCTTTTTGGGCATGGGTTTAGTTTTTACTTTTTTGATATCATTTATTACTTATAGAAGTGTACAATATGATGATATAAGTTCTGGAGATACAATTACTTATTTTGGAAAAGAGGCTATAGATCATTTTAATGAGGATGATAAAGCCTCTGAAGGTTATTTGACAGAAGAAAAAATAACTAAAGTAGTAAAATCTTATAAAGAAATATTAAATAATGAAAATGTAAACAGTAGAGAAAACTTATCAGAGGATGCTAAAAAAAATATATCTAAATTTGATCCTATATTAAGAGTAATAACATACCCATATACAATTACAACATCTGGAAGTTTACTTGATGTAAACGAACTTGATACAGAAAAAGATTTAAATTTTTATCAAAGTTGTTATGATGCATTGGAAAGGGACATAAAACAGAAATATGACAATGACAAGATAACTGAATTTGCTCTAGAAAAATATAAAGAGGTAAATAAACCATTTTATTATGGAGGATATTTTAGTGAGGATATACTATTTTTCGTAAATATTTTTATAACGGTATTATCACTAATTTGTATATTGATTTCATCACAGTGCATTGTTGAGGATAAAGAAAATTACCTAGATCCAATTTTTAGGACAACTAAAAATGGAAGAAATAAATATATTTGCAGCAAGATACTTGCCTTAGCAAGTATTATATCGCTTTATTTGATATTAAATATATCTATTTATTATGGCACTATTAAATATATTTACACTAGTGGTTTAGACTCATCTTTTCAAATGTTACTATTTAATCAACTGTCAATATCTAATTTAACTATAGGTAAAGTTATATTAAGTGTATTTTTGTTAAGTATATTATTTACTATTGCAAGTTCAATGATGTCAATATTTGTCGCTATAAATTCAAAAGTTTCTATGGTTTCATCAGCCATATCGAGTGTTTTATTTTTTATTCCATCATTATTGTATGGAAAAAAATTGTTTAAATCAATATTTTATTTTTTGCCGTCTATGGGATTAGGTACTGCAGAAAATAGCTTAATTGAACAGTATCAAAAATTTGAATTTGTTAAGTTGCCAGGTAAAATTTTATGGATTCCAAAGTTTCTAGTAATAATGGCTTTAATTAATATTGCTCTGTATTTATTGCTAAGTATAAAATCATATAACAAAATAGAGCAATAAATATTTTAATGGGAAGTAGAGGATAAATATATGGGTAAGGATAAAATAAATCATCTTGAATGTATAAAAATAGCATTCAAGATGATTTATGAAGTAGATAAAAATTCTTTTGCGATTACTATAATATTGTCAATTGTAAGTGGGGTTTTTCCGTTTTTAGTTCTTAAATTAGGACAAACAATAATTAATATAATTCAAATTCATTCCACTAGATTTGATAATATTATAATACTTATACTTATATATTTATCTTTACAATTTATATCTGTAATAGTAGATAATATTAAAAACTACTATTTACAAAGGTTAAGTAATGAAGTTACTTATTCTTCCATGAGGAAAGTAATGGGAAAATGTGCTGATTTGCCTTTAAAAAAACTTGAAGATAATAAAACTTACGATATTTTGAACAGAATAGAGCAAGATGCTACATTAAAGCCATATGAAATATTGATGTCAGTTATTAATTTGCTTTTTAATTTAACGCAAACTATTATAGCTATGTATGTATTAATTAAATGGAATTATTTTTTGGTTATTCTTTTGTTTGCAGTTACCATAATATCAGTGTTTGGAGAAATAAGAATAGGTAAATTAGAATTTAATATAAGAAATAGAAGAAGTACTTTAGAGAGGAAAAGTTGGTATTATTCTTTTTTATTAACTCACGATATTGCTTTTAAGGAGATAAAAACTTTTAGGTTAAAAAATTATTTTATTAGTAAGTATAAAGAAATTACAGATACTATTATTAATCAAAATAATAGCATTGAAAAATTGAAAGCTTTATTAATAATTGTTATAAATTTTTTTCAAGTTCTTATTAATTTATATATTTTTAAAGAACTTGCATTTAAAACGTATAATGGAGAATTTTTAATTGGAACTGCTATGGTGTACATAAGCACAATTGTTATATTTCAAGGTTCTCTAAATGAAACAGGAACCAGTGTATACAATATTATTAATTCAAATTTATATATAAATTTACTTAAAGAGTTTCTTGAATTTAAAACTGACGATTTAAAAGAAGAGACAAAAACTATACTAAGATCAATAAAAGACATTAATGTAATATCGTTATCTAATATAAACTTTTCTTATGATGATAATAGTTTAGCTCTGCAAGACATTTCTTTAAAGATAAAAAAAGGAGAATCCATTGCAATAATTGGGGAAAATGGTTCAGGAAAAAGTACACTTCTAAAAATTTTAGCTGGATTGTATAGTCCAGATTCAGGTGTGTTTTTAATTAATGGGATGAAATTTGATGATATTGAAATAGAATCTTATAGAACACAGATTAGTTCATTATTTCAAGATTATTTGAAATATGAGGGGACAATAAAAGAGAATATTATATTAGGGCAAATTGATAGAAATGAAGACGACTTTTCGATTCTAACAGCATTAAATAGTGCTGATGCAAAATTTTTAAAAAATGATGGTAAATATAATATTAATAAAGTAGTAGGTAATTGGTTTGAAAATGGGCAGGAACTTTCAGGCGGACAATGGCAAAAAATTGCAATAGCACGAACTATGTATAGAAAATCAAGTCTATTGTTATTTGATGAGCCAAGCTCGTCATTAGACATAATTTCTGAAAAAATCATATTTGATAATATTTTAAATAATTTGAATGATAAGATTATTATATATATCACCCATAGGATAAGATGTGCGATGAATTCTGATAGAATTATTGTGATGGATAATGGAAAAATAGTAGGTGATGGGAGTCACGATGATTTAATTGAAAACTGTAATAGATATAAGTTAATGTATAATAAGGAATTTAAGTGACTTTAATAGATTGAAGGGGAATTAATTATGAAATTGAAAAATCAATATATTTCAGTTGGGATGAAAGTGCTAACTGTATACTATATAATTTGGTTAATCTTTATTGTAGTATTTAAAATGACATTTTCAATCAATAATTTATTGATTGAGCGACAAATAAATTTACTACCATTTTATTATGACAATACAGTTAATATTAAAGTTGTTTTTGATGAGATGGTATCAAATATACTCATTTTTTTACCTTTGGGAATTATGATTAGATCTATTTTATTTCGTAAAAACAATTTAAAAAGTATTCTTTTTGTATTTTTCTTTAGTTTAGCTATAGAGTTTTTACAGTACGCATTGTCAATTGGAGTATTTGATATAACTGATATAATTAATAATACATTAGGTGGTGTATTGGGCGTGGGAATATATAATTTAGCTTTAAAAAAATTTAAATCTAAGTTTAAAGTAGATAAATTTATTTTTTGGATAGCTTTTATTAGTGCTATTTTTATAAGTTTAGTATTAATTGTTTTTTTAAAATATAATGGTATTTAAAATTTTGATATTAACTAAATTATTAGTATCAAAATTTTTTGTATAACGGGCAAGTTCCAATACTGGGGTGAAAGTTCCTAAATAGCGTAGTTGTCGACGAATTTCATAGCGATCCTGAAATTTCACATGGAGATATGTGGAAGAGAGGAACGACATGACTTGACGAACAGGAATATGATATTAAGGTTGGTTTGATGTTTAGATGAAAGTATACTAACAGTAGCAAACAGTGTAGTGGCAAACAGAGTAATGGTTTTAGTAACCAAATGTATAGAAAAGAAGTTAGGATTAAAATAAATGCAACAAAATTCAAATTTATTAAACCAACAAAGCTAAAATGTTTTGGATTTGAAGTCTGAAAAAGAAAAGAGAGTTGGAAGGCTAGGGAACACGAGAATTCATTATAAAAGTTTAAAAGAAAATTAAATGTCCCACTGTAGATGGAAAACAGTCCTAGGGGTTTGGCGACTATTATTAAGTTGTAACTAACATAACAGGATTGTACTATATAAACAAAGAAATCCTCAAAAAGAGAGGACTTTAAAGCTGTTTTGATTATTATTTGCATTGAACTACTTGTATGTCGAATGGCACGTACGATCGTGTGAGAGGGTTATATTTAGTCCTACTCGATTTTTATTGGCAAAGGCAAAATGAGAGCTCATATTTGAAAGGGGCTGTGGAAAAGTTTCCACACTATCCTATCATTTTTTTATAGATCCAATTACTTATATAATTCATTATCAAGATATTTATCAGTATTTTTTCTTAATTGAGTCAATTCATTTATCAAGATATTCTTATTGGAGTAGTCATCCATAAGAATATCTTTTTTATTTTTGTATTCATCATATAATTTTGAC